>DASTOI010000771.1:0-2280 GCA_035762585.1 Myxococcota bacterium | reverse complement strand
CCGCCGCCCGCCGCGCGCGAGGCGTACGCGCTGACGCCGCACGGCGAAGCGCTTCGTCCGATTCTCGGCGCGCTCGCGCGCTGGGGGCTGCGCTGGATGAGCGCGCCGAAGCGCGGCGACCACATCGAGCCGGAGTGGGTGCGGCTCGCGGCGCAGATGTTCGCGGCGTCGGGTCCGACGCCCGCTCGTGTGTTCGAGCTGCGCGCGCTCGCGTGCGGCGATTCGCCGGCGGCGAGCTTCAAGGTCGCGGGCGGCGTGCGCGGAACGCGCATCGCGGCGGCCGCGGAGCCGGCCGACGCGAGCGTCGCGGCTCCGGCAGCGCTGCTGATCGGCCTGATGAGCGGCGCCGCGCGCGCGCGCGATCTCGCGCGCGCCAAGAAGATCACGGTCGCGGGCAACGCGTCGGCGCTCGCCGATCTGCCCGCGCTGTTCTCGATGTCCAGCGCCCAATAACTGACCACTCGAAAGGAAAACCGACCATGGGACTGAAACTGATCGGCGCCGGCCTCTCTCCGTTCGTGCGCAAGGTTCGCGTCGCGCTCGCGGAGAAGGGGCTCGCGCACGAGCACGAGCCGCTGACGCCGTTCGGCCCGAACGTGGAGTACCGCAAGCTGCATCCGCTCGGGAAGATCCCGACGCTGACGGACGACGGCGATCGGGTGATTCCCGATTCGTCGGCGATCGCCGTCTACCTCGAGAAGAAGTACCCGAACCCGCCGCTGATCTCGGCCGACGCTTATCAGGCCGCGCGCACGGTCTGGTACGAGGAGTACGCCGACACCGCGGTCGTGCAGGCGGTCGTCCCGTACTTCCAGCAGCGCGTGCTGTTTCCGCTGTTCATGAAGAAGGAGGGCGACGAGGCGGCGGTCGAGAAGGCCGCGGCCGAGGCGATTCCGCCGGTGTTCTCGTATCTCGACGCGCAGATCGGCGACAACGAGTACCTGGTCGGCAACCGCTTCTCGCTGGCCGACATCTCGGTCGCCTCGCCGTTCGTGAACTACCAGCACGGTGGCGGCACGATCGACAAGGCGAAGTACCCGCGGCTCGCGAGCTTCGTCGAGCGCATCCACGCGCGGCCGTCGTTCAAGGGCTTCATCGCGGAAGAGCAGGGCTTCATCGCGAAGCTGAAGGGGTGAAGCGATGCAGGTGACGATCTACGGCTCGCGGCTCTCCCCCTTCGTCGAGAAGGTGATCCGGGGCGTGCAGCGCAAGGGTCTCACTTGGGAATTGATCGAGCCGAAGAGCCCCTCGGATCTCGAGAAGTGGAATCCGCAGACCGGAAAGATGCCGGTCGTGGATTTCGCCGGAGAGCGGCTCTTCGACTCGACCTTCATCCTGCGCAAGCTCGACGAACGCGTGCCGCAGCCAGCGCTGCTCTCGGACGACTCGGTGACTGCGGCGCATCAGCGCCAGATCGAAGACTGGGCCGACGAGGCGCTCTACTGGTACGTGATGGCGTTCCGTTGGACGCCGAAGAACGCCCCGGCAACCGCGAGCCGCATGCTCGGCACCATGAAGGTGCCCGGCTTCCTGAAACCGCTGCTCGCGCCGCTGATCCGGCGCCGGATCGGCGGGCAGCTCCATGCGCAGGGGCTCGCCCGGCTGCCCGAGCCGGTGCTCGCGCGCGAGTTCGGCGAGAAGCTGGACGACTTGTTACGGATGCTCGGCGAGCGCCCGTTCTTCCACGCCGACGAGCCGAGCGTCGCCGACCTCGCGGTTTATGGGCAGCTGAAGAACGCCGATGACGAGCTCTCGCCCGAGGCGCGCGACGCGATTCGCCGCAGGCCGAAGCTGGTCGAGTACATGAAGCGCGTCGAGCAGGCGACGGGAGGGTGACGCTGCGCTGCGCGATCCTGGTGGTCCTCGGCGGCGCGCTCGCGAGCGTGGCGGCGGCCGACGACGCGTTCTTCCGCCGCTGCGAAGCGCAGCGGCGCGCGGCGCTCGTGAACGCCGACGGCGCGGCGATCGCGGCGCTGATGCTGGACGGCGCGCAGTACGTGCACTCGAACGGCGAAGTCGACGACGAGAAGAGCCTGATTCGGCGCCTCGCGAGCGGCGAGCTCCGCTATCGCCGCATCTTTGCCGACGAGGAGAGCTACGCGTGCCACGCGACCGGCTGCGACGTGAACGGCACGCAGACGCTCGACGTCTCCGCCGGCGGGCGCGATCTCACGATTCGCAACGAGTTTCACGTCACCTGGCTGCGCGCCGGCGACGCCTGCCAGCTCGTCGCCTACGAGTCTTCGCCGCTCGCGGCGCCTAAGAGCTGAACGCGGCGTA
>DASTOI010000770.1:0-4041 GCA_035762585.1 Myxococcota bacterium | reverse complement strand
GTCGCGTCTTCGAGCACGAGGTACATGCACGGCAGCAGCACGAGCGTGATCCCCGCGCTGAACAGCACGCCGAACGCGAGCGTGATCGCGAGCGGGATCGTCATGCGCGCGGCGATCGCGGTGTCGAACATCATCGGGATCAGGCCGACGAACGTCGTGATCTCGGTCAGGAAGATCGCGCGGATGCGTGAGATTGCGGCCTCGCGCGCGGCGTCGGCGAGCCGCATGCCCGACGCGCGCAGCGCGTTCACCTGATCCACCAGCACGAGGCTCGTGTTCACGACGATGCCGGAGAGCGCGACCAGGCCGATCACCGAATACATCGAGAGATCGAATCCCAGTAACAAGTGCCCGACCGAGGCGCCGACGATTCCGAACGGGATGATGCTCATGATGATGATCGGCTGCGTATAGCTGCGCAGCGGCACCGCGATCAGCGCGTAGATCGCAAGCAATGCGAAGAGCTGGCCGCGGATCATCGCGCTCAGGAAGTCGCGCTGCTCCGCTTGCTGGCCCGCAAAGCCGTACGTCACGCCGGGGAAGCGCTGCTCGATCTGCGGCAGCGCGGTCTCCTGCAGGTCGGCGATGATCGCGTTCGCGTTGCCGAGCGCGACGTCGACGTCCGCAGTCACCGCGACGACGCGCGCGCGGTCGACGCGCTGGATCGCCGCGTAGCCGGCGCCGAGCTCCGCGCGCGCGACGCTCGCGAACGGCAGCGCCGAGCCGTCCGGCCGCCGGATGCGCAGCTTCTCGAGATCGCCGAGCGCGCGGCGCTCGTCGGCCGGGTAGCGCACCACGACGCGCACCTCTTCGCGCCCGCGCTGGAGCCGCTGCACTTCCTCGCCCCAGAACGCCTGCCGCACCTGGCGCGCGACGTCCGCCAGCGTGATCCCCAATGACTGCGCCGACGGCAGCAGGCCGAAGCCGAGCTCCTGCTTCCCGGCGCGGAACGAATCGGCCGCGTCGAACACACCCGGGTAATCACTGATCTCGCCCTCGAGCCACGCGGCCGCCGCGCGCAGCTGCGCGAGATCGTGCCCGCGCAGCTCGAGCTCGATCGGCTTGCCGCTGCTCACCATCGTGTTCTGGAACGTGAGCTCCGCGACGCCCGGGATCGGCGGCAGCGCCGCGCGCCAGCGCCGCTGCATCTCCGAGGTCGGAATGTCGCGGTGATCCGCGGCGATCATCTCGACCTGCAGCTCGCCGAGGTGCCCGCCCGAGCCGAGCGACGCGCCGCCGTTCGGCATCGAGGCCTGGAAGTCGCGGAACGGCTGCTCACCCACGCTCGTGAGCATGTGCGTGAAGATGCTGCCGTGCTCGAGATCGCGTTGCGCGTCCGCCTCGCTCCGCACGCGCGCCGCCGCCTCTTCGATCGTGCGCAGCGCAGCGGCGGTCACGTGCGCCGGCGTGCCCGGCTCCATCGTCAGGTCGGCGATGATCACGTCGCCGTCGACCGGCTCCTGGAACGTGAAGCGCAGCCAGCCGCCGGCGACGAGCGCGCCGGTGACCATCAGCGAAGCCACGCCGCACGCGAGCGCGAAGTACCGCCACTCGAGCGCGCGCGCGAGGAACGGCGCGAAGGTGCGCTTCACCCAATCATCGAAGCCGCCCGAGACGCGGTCCTGCAGCACGCGCCAGCGCCGCGAAGCCTCGCTGTGCGGCGGTGCATCGACCGGCCCGCCCGTCGCGAGATGCGCGGGCAGGATCAGCAGCGACTCGAGCAGCGAGAACAACAGGCTCACGATCACGACGATCGGCAGCGCGCGCGTGAGTTTCCCCATCGAGCCGGGCACCGCGAGCATCGGGATGAACGCGGCGACGGTCGTCAGCACGCCGAAGATCACCGGGATCGAGATCCCGCGCGCCCCGCGGATCGCGCCCTCGAGCTTGCTGCCGCTGCGCTTCTGCTCGACGTAGGTGTTCTCGCCGACCACGATCGCGTCGTCGACGAGAATGCCGAGCACGAGCACGAGGCCCATCAGCGAGATCCAGTTGATCGAGACGCCGAGCGCCGGCAGCAGCGCGAACGTGCCGAGCAGCGCGGTCGGCACGCCCCACGCGACCCACGCCGCGAGCCGCAGGCGCAGGAACAGCGCGAGCACGAGCACGACCATCAGCGCGCCGGTCCACGCGTTGCGCTTCATCGAGCCGAGCCGCTCGGCGAGGATCGACGACATGTCCTGCCAGACGACCATCTCGACGCCGGCGGGCAGCGATTCGCGCGCGCGCTCGACGTAGGCGCGGGCGGCCTCAGCGACGTCGATCATGTGTTGATCGCCGACGCGCGAGACCTGAATCAGCACCGCGGGCTTGCCGTCGAACGTGGCGCCCTGATCGCTCTCGGCGAAGCCGTCGACGACGTGCGCGACGTCGCCGACCGTGAGGCGCGTCCCATTCTTATGAACGAGCACCGGGATCCGAGCGAACGCGTCGCCGTCGCGCGCCTTGCCCTGTGCGCGTAACAAGATCTCGCCGGCCTCCGCGCGCACGACGCCGGCGGGCAGATCCAGCGAGCCGCGCCGGATCGCGTCGGCGACTTGATCGAAGCTGAGGCGGTGCCGCTCGAGCGCCGCCTCCGAGACCTCGATCGCGATCTCGTACGGCCGCACCGCCGCGAGCGAGACCTCTGAGATCTCGGACAGCGCCGAGAGCTCCTCGCGCGCGCGGATCGCGATCTCCTTCAGCGAGCGCTCGTCGACGTCGCCGTAGATCGCGACGGACAGCACCTGCCGCGGCATCTCGGCCTGCGAGACGATCGGGCGCTCCGCCTCCTCGGGAAGCTCCACCGCGTCGACGCGCGCGCGGATGTCGGCGAGCCGGCGCGCCACGTCCTCGCCGCTCATCAGCTCGATCGCGAGCGTTGCGATGCCCTCGGATGCGGTCGCTCGGATGCGCTTCAGGCCCGCGAGGCCCTGCAGCGCTTCCTCGATCGGCACGCACACGCCCTCTTCGACCTCGACCGGCGATGCGCCCGGGTACGGCACCGCCACGGTCACCACGTCGAGATCGACGTCGGGGAACATCTCCTGGCGCAGGCTCGGCGCGGCGAGCAGACCGCCGACGATCATGAGCGCCATCAGCAGGTTCGCAGCGACCGGGTTGCGCGCGAACCATGCGATCGGCCCGTTCATGGGCGCGGGCTCGGGTCGGCGCTGGAGACCTCACGCGCGGCGTCGCCGGCGAGCGGCTTCGCGAGCACGTGCGTTCCGACCGCGAGCGTGCTCGGTGCGCGCGCGCAGACGCGCTCGCCCGCCGCGAGCCCGCTCGAGACCCACGCGAAGTCGTCGTCGACGCGGTAGAGCGCGACCTCGCGCAGCGCGAGCTGGTCCTGCGCATCGACCAGCATCAGCGCGGATTCGCCGGCGAGCGCCGCGCGCGGGACGCGGACGAGATCGGCCGCCTCGCGGCCCTCGATCTCAGCCTCGACGAACGCGCCCATCGCGAGCGCCTCGCGCTCGGCCGCCGGCGCTTCGACACGCGCGACGACGTTCAGCATGCGCGTGCGCGGATCGAGCGCGCCGCCGCTGCCGACGAGGCGCGCCGCGAGCTCGCGCGTCGCGCCGCCGATCGTCGCGCGCAGCGTGACGCGCGGCCCCGGGTCGCGCGCGCGCTTGGGCAGATCGATGAACGCGACGTCCTCGGCGCGCAGCGCGAGCGTCACCTCGCTCGTGCCGCCGCGATAGACGCGCGCGACCGGCGTGCCGAGCGCGAGGTGCTGGCCGAGCGCGACTCGGCGCTCGCGCACGCGCCCCGCGAACGGCGCGCGCACGTGGGTGCGCGCGAGCGAGAGCTCGGCGCCCGCGAGCGCCGCGCGCGCGTCGGCGAGGTTCGCTTCGGCGACCTGCACATTGCCCGCCACCTGCTCGTGGGCCGCGGAGCTCGCGGCGCCCGCGTGGAGCAGCGCCTGGCTGCGCGAGAGCGCCGCGCGCGCGAGCGCGAGCTGGCTCTCTGCGCGCTGCACCGCTGCGCGCGCGCGCTGCGCGGCGATCTCGTAGTCGTCGGCGGCGATGCGCGCGAGCGTCTGGCCCGCCGCGAACTCGC
>DASTOI010000769.1:0-2336 GCA_035762585.1 Myxococcota bacterium | reverse complement strand
TGAAAAGCAGCAATCCGTGCCTGACCCCGATTGCTCTACACGTCGCAGCGGAAGGCGGCGTACTCGCGCTCGTCCCAGTCGAGCGCGCCGGTCGGGACGATCACGTTCGCGCCCATCTTGGCGGCCTCGTTCCGAGCGAGCGCCTCGACCTCGGCCGCGACCTTCTCTTCGTTTCGCGCGAGCGGCCCCACCGTGACGGTGCTCTTGCCGGTCACCTTGCCGAGCTCGCGGCAGCCCTCGACCTCGGCCGCGTTCCCGACGCGCACCTGCTCGCCCTCCGGTGTCACCGGCACCCACTGGCACGCAGCGCTCAGCGCAGCGGCGCAAGCGATCCCCCATCGAGCTCGTCTCGCCATGCTCACGCGCCCTTCAACAGCTCGCGCACCTTGCGGCGCAGCAGCTTGCCCGTCTCGTTGTACGGCAGCTCGCGCTCGAAGCGCACGAGCTGCGGGACGCGCGAAGAGCGCAGGTGGCGCTTCACCCAGTCCTGGAGCTCCGCGGCGCTCGCGGCGCGATCGTCCTTCAGCACGACCGCCGCGGCGACGGCCTCGCCCCACTCGACATCGGGGATGCCGACGACCGCGACGTCCGCGACGGCCGGGTGGTCGAGCAGCACGTCCTCGATCTCGCCGGGCGACATGTTCTCGCCGCCGCGCACGATCACGTCGTCGGTGCGGCCCTCGAGGAACAGGTAGCCCTCATCGTCGAGGTAGCCGCCGTCGCGCGTCGGGAACCAGCCACCGTCGATCAGCTGGCTGCCGCGGCCGACGTACTCGCCCGCGACCTGCTCGCCGCGCACGTAGATCTCCCCGCGCTCGTTCGGCCCGAGCACGCGGCCCTCCGGGTCGCGCACCTGCACCTCCACCGTGGGCAGCGGCCTGCCGACCGATGCGAGCCGCTTCTTCACGAGCGGCTCGTCGCTGAACGCCGCGACGCGGTGATCGTCGGGGCCGAGCACCGCGATCGTCGAGCTCGTCTCGGTGAGGCCGTACGCATTCGTGAAGTCGGTCGTCGGCGGGAACAGGTTCATCGCGCGCTCGATCACCGGCAGCGGCATCTTGCCTCCGCCGTACGCCACCGCGCGCAGCGCACTCGGCGGCGCGACGCCGCGCGTCTCCATCTCGTCGACGATGCGGCCGAGCATCGTCGGCACGACGAACGCGTTGGTGACGCTTTCCTTTTCGGCGAGCCGGAGCCACTCGCCCGGCGTGAACGAGGGCAGCTGCACGATCTTGCGGCCCGAGTAGATCGAGCTGAGCACGGCCGCCATGCCGGCGATGTGGTAGGGCGGCACCGACATCAGCGCGGCGTCGCTCTCGGCCGCGCCCATGAACTCGACCGAGCCGAGGATGTACGAGACGAGGTGCTTGTGCCGGAGGACCGCAGCCTTCGGCGCGCCGGTGGTACCGCTCGTGAACAGCAGGATCGCGATGTCCTCGGCCTCGGCGGACCAGTCGGGCTCGGGGACGTCGCCGCTCGCCGCGCGCGCCTCGGCGAGCAGCGCGCTGCGCGTGATCACTTGGACGCCGTCGCGGCCGCGCAGCGCGTCGGCGCGGTCGTCGCCAGCGATCAGCAGCGCCGGCTTCACGCGCTCGATCAGCGCGTCGAGCTCGGCGCCGGTCAGGCGGTAGTTCAGCGGAACGAACGGCACGCCCGCCCACGCGGCGGAGAACAGCGCGAGCGGGACCGCGGGGCTCGAGACGTCGAGCAGCGAGACGCGCTCCACGCCCGCGGCGCGGATCCTCGCCGCGAGCCGGCCGGCACCCGCGTAGAGCTCGGCGTGCGTCCAGCGCTCGCTCCCGCACACCAGCGCCGCCCGCTCGCCCATGCTCGAGGCGGCCATCTCGAGCAGCATCATCAGGTTCATCTGGGTTACGACGCCTTGTCAGTCAGAACTGGGGAGCGCCTTCGCTTCCTTCAGCTTGAGCGGCGTGCCAGCGAGCGCGAGCGAGCCCTCGCCGGGCTTGGTGCAGAGCAGCTCGAGGCTCGCGTCTGCGTTCACGTAGCGCTTGCCGATCTGCGTGCCGTTCTTGTGCTCGGGATCGAGCGCGCCGCGCGCGGCGCTGGCCGTCGCTTCCAGCATGGCCGCGCCGCCGCAGGTGAGCGCCACGTCCCCTGCCGGGGCGGCGATCACCATCACCTGCGTGTCGCAGACGGCGCTCTTCAGTCGCGCGCCCGCCTTCAGTGTCGCCATCGTCTCGCCTCCTGATCGAAGCTCCGTAGGATGCACTATCTGCCGGCGACGCCCCACAGGAACGCCGCGGCGAGGCGCTGCGCTTCCTGCGCCGCCGGGCCGGGATCGGGCTGCAGCGCGATCTTCAACAACTCACGCGTCG
>DASTOI010000768.1:0-8138 GCA_035762585.1 Myxococcota bacterium | reverse complement strand
TAGATGTACTCCGCATTCTCGGAGCGATCCCCGAGCGCGGCAGCATCGGCGACTTGTTGGGTCACGCGCGGGCGCTCGATGCGCCACAGACGATCCGCCTCCTCCTGAAGGCGGCGGAAGCCGGCCGGCGTGATGTAGCTGGTCATGGGGGCGCAAGTACCGCACGCACTCTCTCTCCCACAAGGTCTGGGTGTCGAGATGGAGGGCCCTCGGTCCGCGCTGCGAAGCCCGGGCGAGCGCCTATAAAGCCGCCGTGCAGTCGTTCTTCGAGAAGGTGCGCGGCGCAGCGGAACGGAGCGCGTGGTCGACGGGCGTCGAGCTCGCGCGCGCGAACGCGGTGACGCAGGAGCGCGCGAGCGGCGGCGAAGCGGTGCTGCGCGTGCGGCCGACCGGCGGGCTCATCCATCCCACCGTGCTGCTCTACCTCGACGACGAAGAATGGGAGTGCGACTGCGGCAGCGATGACGATCCGTGCGCGCACGTCGCGGCCGCGGTGATCGCGCTGCGGCGTGCGGCGCAGGAGGGGCGCGCGCTCCCGGCTGCCGCGCAGTCCGGCGCGGGCGCGCTCGGGTATCGCTTCCGCATGCAGCCGACCGGGCTCACGCTCACGCGCGTGGTCGTCCGCGACGGCGAGGAGGAGCCGCTGCCGGCCTCACTCGCGGCGCTCCGGTCCGGGCGCGTCGCGGGACCTCCGGTGAGTCCCTCTCAGAGCGATGTCGCGATCGAGGTCGCGCTCGGGGCGACGAATACCGGCGTGCTGCCGCATGGCGTCCTGCGCGCGCTGCTCGCCCCGCTCGAAGCCTGCGACGACGTGACGCTCGACGGAGCGAAGATCCGCACGAGCCGCGACCCGGTCGGCTGGCGCGCGCGCGTCGTGGATGACGGCAGCGGGTTCCGGCTGCGCGTCGACCCGGAGCCGCCCGTGACCCGCGCGCTGCCCGACGGCTTCGTGCTCTGCGGCGACGAGCTTCGCGAGATCTCCGCGTCGCGCCTCACCGGCCGGGAGCGCGAGGAGCTGCCCCCGCCCGGCCGTTACTTCAGCCCCGACGACGCGGCCTCGCTCGTCGCCGACGTGATCCCCGATCTCGAGCAGCGCGTGCCGGTAACGATCGAGACCACGCGGCTCGCTCGCGGGCGGCGCGAGCCGCCGCGCCTGCGCGTCGAGACCGAACGGCGCGGCGACGCGCTCTCGGTGCTCGCGACGATCGTCTACGGCGATCCGCCGATCGCCCGCGTCGACGCCGGCAAGCTAGTCGCGCTCGGCGGCGCGATCCCCGTGCGCGACGAGGCGGCGGAACGCGAGCTCCAGCGGCGTCTCGCGCTTCAGCTCGATCTCGCGCCCGGCCACCGCGCGCTGCTCTCGCCGAGCGAGGCGATCGCGCTGCGCGAGCGGCTCGAGCGCACGAACATCGAGGTCGCCGGCGCGGCGCATCGCCAGTTCTTCCTGGCGGGCGCGCTCTCGCCTGAGCTCGAGACCAGCGGCGAGCGCTTCGGCGTGCGCTTCCGCGCCGGCAATCGCGAGGCGAGCGCGAACGCGGTGCTCGCGGCGTGGCGCAGCGGCGAGCCGCTCGTGCCGCTGCTGAGCGGCGGCTTCGCGCCGCTGCCGGCTTCGTTCCTCGCGAAGCTCGGGCCGCTCGTCGCCGACTTGCTCGCCGCGCGAAGGCCCGACGGCTCGCTGCCCGCGAGCGCGCTGCCCGATCTCGCGAAGCTGTGCGACGCGCTCGAGCACCCGCGGCCGCCGGCGTTCGAGCGCCTCGCTGCTTTGCTCGGTGATTTCACGCGCCTTCCCGAGCCGCCGCTCGCGCCCGAGCTCGCGCGCCAGCTGCGCACTTATCAGGGCGTCGGCGTGCGCTGGCTGCACTTCCTCGGCCGCGCCGGCCTCGGCGCGCTGCTCGCCGACGACATGGGCCTGGGCAAGACGCTGCAGGCGCTCGCGGTGTTTGGCGGCCGCACGCTCGTCGTGGCGCCGACGAGCTTGCTCGCGAACTGGCGCGACGAGCTCGCGCGCTTCCGGCCCGAGCTCGACGTGCACACCTATCACGGCGCCGATCGCGAGCTCGAGGACGCCGCGCCGGTGACGCTCACGACCTACGCGCTGCTGCGCCGCGACGCGGAGAAGCTCGCCGCCGTCTCGTGGGATCTGGTCGTGCTCGACGAGGCGCAGGCGATCAAGAATCCCGACAGCCAGACGGCGCGCGCAGCGTTCGCGCTGCGCGCAGGCCAGCGCATCGCGCTCACCGGCACGCCGGTCGAGAACCGGCTCGAAGAGCTCTGGAGCGAGATGCACTTCCTGAATCCCGGCTTGTTGGGCGGGCGCAGCGATTTCGACGAGCGCTACGCGCGGCCGATCGCGAACGGCGACGCCGACGCCGCCGCTCGTTTGCGCGAGCGGCTGCGCCCGTTCGTGCTGCGGCGGCGCAAGGCCGAGGTCGCGCCGGAGCTGCCGCCGCGCACTGACGTCGTGCTGCACTGCGTGCTCTCCGACGCCGAGCGCGCGGTGTACGACGCGGTGCGCGCGGCGACGGCGCCGGCGGTGCTCGAGCGGCTCGCGGCGGGCGGCAGCGTGATGGAGGCGCTCGAGGCACTGCTCCGGATGCGCCAGGCGTGCTGCCACCCGCGCCTCGTGCCGGGCCAGACGCTCGAGGCGTCCGCGAAGCTCGAGCTCCTGGTCGACCGCCTCGAGACGGTCGCCGCCGATGGACACACGGCGCTCGTTTTCTCGCAGTGGACGTCGCTGCTGGACCTCGTCGAGCCGCAGCTGCGCGGCGCGGAGCTCGCGTTCGTGCGGCTCGATGGCGCGACGCGCGACCGCGGCGAGGTCGTCGCGCAATTCCAGTCCGACGCGGGTCCGCCGGTGTTCCTGATCTCGCTGCGCGCCGGCGGTGTCGGCCTCAACCTGACGGCCGCCGATCACGTGTTCCTGCTCGATCCGTGGTGGAACCCCGCGGTCGAGGACCAAGCCGCCGACCGCGCGCACCGGATCGGGCAGGAGCGCCCCGTCCTCGTGCACCGACTCGTCGCGCAGGACACCGTCGAGGAGCGCATCCTCGCGCTCCAAGAGAGCAAGCGCGCGCTCGCCTCCGCCGCGCTCGAAGGCGCCGCCGCCGCCGAGCTGACGCGCAACGACCTGATCGCCCTGCTCGCCTGACCGCAACCGCCGCACCGACCCGCGCAGCCGCCCTGCCAAACAAGTCACCAAGCCGGGGACGTTCATACTTGCCGGCGACATGAGAGCCACCCTTGCCCGCCAAGGCTGGCACCCAAGTCACCGCTTCGTATGAACGTCCCTGTGGTGACTTGCCGCTACCGTGCGGCGCTGTGCAGGAATCCGCCGACATCGATGCGCGTGTACGTGCCGACATCGCCCGCTTCGGCTGGCACCTCGTGCTGATTCCGCCCGAGCACGGCGCGCCCGGCTGGGTTCACACGATCGGCCTCGAAGAACGCTTTGCGCATCCGGAGCTGATCGCGTTCGGGAACGACCTCAGCGTGCTCGCGCCGCTGCTGAATGCGCTCGGGGAGCGCGTGCGCGAAGGGTCGACGCTCACGGCGGATAGCGAAGCGCATGGCGTACTCGAAGGCCTGCCGGTCGCGTTTCGCTCCGTGGCGTCGAAGTGGATCGAGCCGTTCCTCGGCAACGCCGCGTGGCACTACCAGCGCGAGACGATCCCGGCGCTGCAATGCTTCTGGCCCGACCCGAACGGCCGGTTCCCGTGGCAAGCGGACTTCGATCCCGCGTGGCGCGAGGATCAGCCGCTCTTGTTCGAGCGCGAAACACACAGGGCGCTGTCGGAACGGATGGTCGCGGCGCTGCGCGCGGACGGCGCGCTGTGACGCTGCACGTCGCGATCGCGGGCGGCGGCATCGCGGGCCTCGGCGCCGCGCTCGCGCTCGCGCGCGGCGGCGTCCGTGTGACGCTGCTCGAACGCGACGCGACGCCGTTGCCGGCCAGCCCGGTCGAGGCGTTCGAGAGCTGGCCGCGCCGCGGCGCACCGCAGGTCAAGCACTCGCACGCGTTCCTCGCACGGCTGCGGAACTTGTTACGGGACCGCGCGCCCGACGTGCTCGCCGCGCTGCTCGCCGCGGGCGCCGAGGAGCTTCCGCTCGCGAATCTGCTGCGCCCCGGCATCGACGATCCTTCGCCGAAGCCGGGCGACGAGGATCTCACGCTGCTCGCGTGCCGCCGCATCACGTTCGAGTGGGTGCTGCACCGGCTCGTCGAGCGCGAGCCGAACGTGACGTTCCGCGACGGCTGCGAGGTGCGCGGGCTGACCCGAGACGGCGACGTCGAGGGCCGCCCGCGCGTCGCCGGCCTGCGCGTGCGCGCGGCCGGCGCGGTCGACGAGGAGCTGCGCGCGGATCTCGTCGTGGACGCGTGCGGCCGGCGCTCGGGGCTGCCGAGCTGGCTCGCCGCGGCCGGCCTGCCCGCGCTCGACGAGGCCAGCGAGCCGTGCGGCGTTTACTACTGCTCGCGCTTCTACAGACTTCGGTCTGGCGTGACGCCGCCCGAGCGCGAGACCACGATCGGCGCGGACCTCGGGTACCTCAAGTACGCGATCTTCCACGGCGACGGCCGCATCTTCTCGATCACGTTCGCCGCGGCGCCGGAGGACAAGCCCATCCGCGCGCTGCTCCGCGAGGCGCCGTTCGAGGCCGCGGCGCGCCAGTTCCCGGTGATCACGCGCTGGATCGATCCCGCCGTCAGCGAGCCGATGACTCCGGTGTACGGGATGGACAACCTGCGCAACACGCGGCGCAGCCTCGCGACCGCCGGCGAGCCGCGCGTCGCCGGCCTCGTGTTATTGGGGGACGCGGCGATCCACACGAATCCGCTCTACGGGCGCGGCTGCACGTTTGCGCTGCTGCACGCGTTCCTGCTCGCCGACGCGCTCGCCGCGCATCCGGACGACATGCTCGCGGCCGCGCGCGCGCTCGAAGCCGCGAGCGAGCGTGAGATCGCGCCGTGGTATCAGGCTGCGCTCGCGCAGGACCGCGACGCCGCCGCGTGGGCCGCGCAGCTGCGCGGCGAGGCCCCGGCGCAAGCACCCTCCGCGGGCGGCGCCGTCGACCCGCGCGCCTACTTCCGCGACCTGATGCGCCGCGGCCTCGTGCCGGCGCTGCGACTCGACGCGACGGTGCTGCGCGCGTTCTCGCGCGGCTTCAACTTGCTCGATCCGCCGGGCGACCTGCTGCGCCGCCCCGACGTGATGCAGCGCGTGCTGAAGATCTATCAGGGCCGCGACCAGCGCGAGGAGCCGTATCTCGGCCCCGACCGCGACGCGATGATCCGCGTGCTGGACGCAGCCTGAGAGCTTTCAACGAGGAGAACGCCATGCGCCTCACCCGCCCTCGCATCGAGCCGCTCGACGCGGCGAGCGCGCCGCCCGAAACACGCGATCAGCTCGCGAAGCTCGCGGGCGGCGACGTCGCGGGCGGCCGCGTCCTCAACATCTTCTCGACGCTCGCGCATCACCCGGAGCTGATGCGGCGCTGGCTCGTATTCGGGAACCACGTATTGGCTAAGTCCACGTTGCCGGCGCGCGAGCGCGAGCTCGCGATCCTGCGCGTCGGCTACCTGTGCAAGAGCGAGTACGAGTGGGGCCAGCACGTGCTGATCGCGCGGCGCTGCGGGATCTCCGACGAGGAGATCGCGCGCATCGCGGTGGGTCCGGATGCACGCGGCTGGAGTAGCGCGGACGCCGCGATCCTGCGCGCCGCGGACGAGCTGCACGCGGACCAGATGATCGGCGACGGCACCTGGGCCGAGCTCGAGAAGAAATGGAGCGTGCAGCAGCGGATGGATCTCGTGTTCGCGATCGGGCAGTACCACCTCGTCGCAATGGCGCTCAACACCTTCGGCGTGCAGCGCGATCCAGGGGTGCCCGGGCTTCCGTAACAACCCGGCGCACGCTGCCTCGCTCTCGATCACGCCTCGTCGGCGTAGAGCGCGACGAACGGCCGAGATCCCTTCGAGATCCAGCCGCGCACCATGCCCGGCGTGTCGAACACGGCGACCGCGTCTCCACTGCCCGCGAGTGCGATGCAGCCGCCGGAGCCGCCGAGTGCGGCGATTCGCGCGAGCGCGGCCTCGCACGCGGGGCGAAGCGGCAGCGCGGCGAGGCGCATCGCGGCGTCGACTTCGTGCGCGAACGCGGCGCGGAGGAAGCTCTCGCCGTGACCGGTCGCGGAGACCGCGCACGAGGCGTCGTCGGCCCACGTGCCGGCGCCGAGAATCGGTGAATCGCCGATGCGTCCGGGCAGCTGGTTCGTCATGCCGCCGGTGGAGGTCGCGGCCGCGAGATGCCCGCTCGCGTCGCGCGCGACGGCGCCGACCGTGCCGAGGGCGCCGGGCTCGTCGCGATCGAGGCTGACGCGACCGCTGGCGCGCGCGCTCGCGAGCTCCCGTTCGCGCTCGCGCGTGACGAGCCACGCGCGGGACGCGAGCGCGATCCCGCATTCGCGCGCGAAGCGCTCGGCGCCCTCGCCCGCGAGCAGCACGTGGCGGCCGTCGTCGAGCACCGCGCGAGCGAGCGCGATCGGATTGCGCACGCCGCGCACGCACGCGACCGCGCCGGCGGCGCGCGTGCGCCCGTCCATCAACGCGGCGTCCATCTCGACGTCGCCCGCGGCCGTGAGTGCAGAGCCGCGGCCCGCGTTGAACTGCGGATCGTCCTCGAGGCGCGCGACGGCGAGCTGCGCCGCGTCGAGCGCAGAGCCGCCCGCCTCGAGGCGCGCGAGCCCTTCACGGAGGATCTCCGCGACCACGTCGCGGAGCGCGCGATCGCGCGAGCTGCGGACGCGCTCGCGCACGATGCGGCCGGCGCCGCCGTGAATCGCGAGCGCGACGCCCGCCGCCGAGTGCTCGGACCTCATCGCAGCGCATCTTCGCCTGCGCACGTGTCGCGCGGAAGCCGTACTACCGTTCGCTCCTTCCAAACGAGGGGGCCGACATGACGGAGACCGCGGCGACGCGCGTGCGGTACGAGGAGCCGGCTGAAGGCGTCGCGCGCGTCGTGATGGCGCGCGCCGACGCGCGCAACGCGCAAGACAAGCGCATGACCTACGAGCTGAACGACGCGTTCGACCGCGCCTGCGCCGACGACCGCATCAACGTGATCATCCTCGCCGGCGACGGCCCCCACTTCTCGGCCGGCCACGACCTGCGCGATCGCTCGACGCTCGCAGAGTTCGAGCCGGTCACACCGTGGGGAGGCGCCAGCGGCCGCCCCGCCGCCGAGGGCTACATGGCCATCGAGCAGGAGATCTACCTCGGCATGTGCTGGCGCTGGCGGAACCTTCCGAAGCCCGTGATCGCCGAGGTGCAGGGCAAGGTGATCGCGGGCGGCTTGATGCTGATCTGGATCGCCGACCTGATCATCGCCTCCGACGACGCGACCTTTCAGGACCCAGTCGTCGCCTTCGGCGTGAACGGCGTCGAGTACTTCGGCCATCCCTGGGAGCTCGGCGTCCGAAAGGCGAAGGAGCTGCTGTTCACCGGCGACGTACTGACCGCCCAGGACGCGAAGAGCCTCGGAATGGTGAACCAGGTCGTCCCGCGCGCCGAGCTCACGACTCACACGCGCGAGCTCGCCGCGCGCATCGCGAAGAAGCCCGCGATGGGCCTCAAGCTCGCGAAGATGTCAGTGAATCAAGCCCAGGACGCGATGGGCTTCTGGAACGCATTGCAGATGGCGATGTCACTCCAGCAGCTCGGCCACGCGAACAACCAGGAGCGCTTCGGGATGCGGGTGGATCCGAGTGGCATGCCGGCGGCGGTGGCGAAGAAGACCTGAGGTCTCAGCGTACGCGGGTGACGCGAATCCGGCGGCCCTGGCCGTTGCGCATGAGATAATAGGCGCCGAGCGCGCCCTCCTCGATTTCGATCGTGTCACCGACCCGGACGCTGAAGTTGACCGCATCTTCCTGTCGCCAGACCTGGCCGTTCTCCAACGTGACCTCGACGAGGCGCTCGGCCGTGCGCGAAACAGACGCAGCCTTCGTGGAGATCGATCCTGGCGTCTCGAGGCCGAAGGTCTTGCGGAGAGCACCCGCGCTCTCCGTGGCGGTGCGACCGAAGAGCCGCTCGCGCAGCACGGCGTCGGGCTCGTTCGGCGTAGCGATCGGGGCATCAGAAGACG
>DASTOI010000767.1:0-2190 GCA_035762585.1 Myxococcota bacterium | reverse complement strand
GGCTGCTCGGCGGCCGACGCCGAATGCGCGGGCACCGCACGCCGAGGCCCCGCGCTGCGCAGAGGCCGCTGTTCGACTCCGCTCGCCCGCGGTCCGTTAGTGTGTTCGGCCGCCGATGTCTTCCCCGCCCAAAGCCAGCGTCCACTTCCGCAGCCTCGGCTGCGCGAAGAACCTGCTCGATACCGAGGTGATGCTGGGCGCGCTGGCGACGCGCGGCTACGCGCTCGCGGAGCGCCTCGAAGACGCCGACGTCGCGGTCGTGAACACCTGCTCGTTCATCGACAGCGCGCGCGAGGAATCCGTGCAGGCGATTCTCGAGGTCGCGGAGCTGCGCGAGAGCGGCCAGCTTCGTGGCCTCGTCGTCGCCGGCTGCATGCCGCAGCGCTACGGCGCAGCGCTCGCGAAGGAGCTGCCCGAGGTCGACGCGTTCGTCGGCACCGGCGCGTTCCACCAGATCGCCGACATCCTCGACGACGCGCTCGCCGGCCGCGGCCGCGGCGTCTACGTCGAAGCCGGCCACACCCATCTCTACGACGAGCGCGCGCCGCGCATCCTGACCGGCGCCGGTCACAGCGCGTACGTGAAGATCGCCGAGGGCTGCGACCGCGTGTGCGCGTTCTGCGCGATCCCGGGGATTCGCGGCCGCTTCCAGAGCCGGCGGCTCGAGAGCGTGGTCGCCGAAGTCGAGCAGCTCGCGCGGCTCGGCGTGCGCGAGGTGAATCTCGTCGCGCAGGACTCGACCAGCTACGGGAAGGATCTCGCGCCGGCGCCCGGCGCAGGCCGCCCGAGGCTCGCGGATCTCGTGCGCGCGCTGGGCCGCGTCGACGCGCCGCTCTGGATCCGGCTGCTCTACCTGTATCCCAGCGCGGTCAGCGCGGACCTGATCGACGCGCTCGCGGCTTCGAAGCGCGTCCTTCCGTACGTCGACGTGCCGCTCCAGCACGCGAGCGATGCAGTGCTCGCGGCGATGAAGCGCGGAACGACGGCGGACCGGCAGCGCAGGCTGGTCGAGAAGCTGCGCGCCGCGATTCCGAACCTGACGCTGCGTACCACCTTCATCGTGGGATTTCCCGGCGAGACCGACGCGGACTTCGCCGAGCTGCTGGAGCTCGTGCGCTGGGCGCGCTTCGATCGCGTGGGCGTGTTCCGCTACTCGGACGAGGAGGGCACGGCCGGCTTCGACCTGCCGAGCAAGGTGCCGCGCAAGCTCGCGCGCGAGCGCTATCGCGCGCTGACGCAGGTCCAAGCGCGCATCCTCGCGGAGACGCTCGGCGCCCGCGTGGGCGAGGAGGCGCTCGCGCTGGTCGACGCGCCGCTCGGGCGGGAGCGGGACGGGCGCGAGCGCGCGCAGGCGCGGCTCGCGAGCCAGGCGCCCGAGATCGACGGCGTCACGTTCGTGCGCGGAAGGGATCTGCGGGCGGGCGATCTTGTCCGCGTGCGTCTCACCGGCGTGAAGCAGGGCGTCGACCTGGAGGCGGAGGCGCTCGCAGTCGCGCTGGCGGCGGATCAGCGCGCGCCCGCCGCTCCGGCGCTCGCCGGCGCAGTCGCCGCGCGATAGCCGCGCGCGAGCAGGTAGCGCTCGGTCGTTCCCTTCCGGCTCGCCTTCGGCTTCAGCACCTTCGTCGCGTCGAACTGCTTGCGCACGCCGAGCTCGAACGCGTGCGCCTCCGGACACTCGAGCAGCTTCACGAGCAGCGTTCCGCCCGGCGCGAGCAGCCTCGGATAGGCGGCCGCGATCGCCTCGAGCAGCGCCTCCTCGCGCGCGCGATCCGTCGCCCGGATGCCGGTGATCTTGGGCGCCGCGTCCGAGAGCACGACGTCGAAGCGACCACCGGCCTGCGCGAGAAGCGCTGCGATCACGCCGGGTTCGGCGAGGTCGCCCGAGAGTGCGAACACGTTCGCGAGCGCGAGCGGCGGGTCGATCTCCGCGATGTCGACACCGACGACCCGCCCCTCGCCGCCGACGCGCGCGGCCGCCACCTGCAGCCAGCCGCCTGGCCAGCAGCCGAGATCCGCGACCCGCGCGCCGCGCCGCAGAATGCGCTGCGCGGCGTCGATCTCGATCAGCTTGTACGCCGCGCGCGACCGGTAGCCCTCGGCCTTCGCGCGCTGGTGGTAGTGATCCTTGCGGTCGTAGGTCGGCATGTGCCCGGCCCCAGCGATCTCACGCAGCGCCGCAGAATGCGATCG
>DASTOI010000766.1:0-2834 GCA_035762585.1 Myxococcota bacterium | reverse complement strand
AGAGGGCTGCGCGGTCGACGCGGAACCGGGCGGCGTGCCGATCGTGTCGCTCGGGCCGCCGCTGCCCGGTTTCGCGATCACGATCGTCGACGATGCCGGAAGCGCGCTGCCGGAGCGCCGGCTCGGGCGTGTGCTCGCGCGCGGGCCGTCGATCATGCGGGGCTACGACGGTCGCCCCGAGGAGACCGCGCGCACGCTGCGAGAGGGCTGGCTCGATACCGGCGACGTCGGCTTCCTGCGCGGCGGCGAGCTCTACCTGCACGGGCGAGCGAAGGATCTGATCATCGTGCGCGGGCGGAACCACGCGCCGCAGGACATCGAGCAGGCGCTGAACGACGTGCCGGGCGTGCGCGCGGGCTGCAGCGCGGCGGTCGGCGCGCTCGCCGAAGACGGGACGGGCGAGGTGTTATGGGGGTTCGTCGAGCGCGCGCGCGGCGCGCGCGAGGGCGACGCGACGATCGCCGATGCCGTGCGCCGCCGTGTGCTCGAGCGCAGCGCCCTCCACGCCGCTCGCGTGATCGTGCTCGCGCCCGGCACGCTGCCGCGCACGTCGAGCGGCAAGATTCGGCGCAGCGAGACGCTCCGCCTCTACCGCGCCGGCCAGCTCGCGCCGCCCGTCCCCGTCTCGCTGCCTCGCCTCGCGCTCGAGCTCGCGCGCTCCGCGCTGAGCTTTCGGCTGCGATGACCGACAGCAATCGGCGTCAGACACGGATCGCTGCGAAACGACAATCCGTGCCTGACCCCAATTGCTGTGTCGACGCGCTGATCGTCGGCGCGGGGCCGGCGGGGCTGGCGACGGGGATCGCGCTCGCGAGGCGCGGGCGCTCGGCGCTCGTGATCGAGCGGCGCAGCGGCCCGCTCGACAAGGCGTGCGGCGAAGGAATCATGCCGCCCGGCGTGCGGGCGCTCGCCGCGCTCGGCGTGGACGTCGCGGCGCTGCGCGCGGCGCCGTTCGCCGGCGTGCGCTTCGTCGAAGGCGCGCGCGCGTTCGAGGGTCGCTTCGCGACCGGCACGGGCCTCGGCGTGCGCCGCACCGCGCTCTCCGAGGCGCTGCTCGGCGCGGCGAGACGCGCCGGCGTCGAGACGCGCTTCGCGTGCGAGCTCACGTCGTGGGAGGAGCGCGGCGGCGCCGTGCTCGCGGCCACTTCTCAGGGACCTGTGTGCGCGCGCGTGTTGGTCGGCGCCGACGGCCTCGCGAGCGAGGTGCGCGCGCGCGCGGGCCTCGCGCGCGCGGGCGCCGCGTACCGGCGCCGGCGCTTCGGCGTGCGCCGGCACTTCCGCATCGCGCCGTGGAGCGAGTGGGTCGAGGTGCACTGGGGAGACGGCGTCGAGGCGTACGTAACACCTGTCGCGCACGACGAAGTAGCCGTCGCGCTGCTCTGGCAGGGCGATGGCGGCAGCTACCCCGCGCTGCTCGCGCACTTCCCCGCGCTCGCGGCGCGGCTCGCGGACGCGGAGCCGATCAGCGAGGCCCGCGGCGCCGGGCCGTTCTGGCAGCGCGCGCGAGGGCGCGTTGCCGGACGCGTCGCGCTCGTCGGAGACGCGGCCGGCTACACGGACGCGGTCACGGGCGAAGGCATCACGCTCGCGCTGCGCTCGGCCGATGCGCTCGCGGGCGTGATCGCCACGGGCGCCCCGCTCGCGACGTACGAGCCCGCGTGGCGCCGGCTCTCGCGCGCGCACCGCGCATTCGCCGCGCTGCTCGGCTTCGGCGTCGCGCATCCGCGCGCGCGCCGCGCCGCGTTCGCGGCGCTCGCGGGTGCGCCGAATGCGTTCCAGGCGCTGCTGCGCCGCGCAGCCGGCGAGACGGCGGAACCCTGGCCTCCGAGCAGCGGTACGCCTCCGCGTGCAGAATCCGCGCACCCTGAGTCAGCCGCCTAGGCGCGCACCGAACGGAGCCCCGTGGAACGCATCGCCGCCGTCTGCCTGCGCCGCCCGGTGCTCAGCGTCGCGCTCGCTCTGTTCGCGACGCTCGCGTTCGGCGCCGGCGCGCTGCGCGTTGGATCGGACACCGGCTATCGCGCGTTCCTCGGAGCCGATCATCCCGCCGTGCGCGCGCTCGAGTCCGTAACAAGCCGCTTCGGCGGGGGCTCGCCGTTCGCGATCGTCTACTTCTGCCGCGACGCCGCGCCGTGTCGGAGCGTCTTCGACCCCGGCGCGCTGCGCATGGCGTGGGAGATCGCTCGCGAGATCGAGCGGCTGCCCGGCGTCGTGCGCGTCGAGAGCCCGGCGACGAGCGCGCTGCTCGCGCCCGAGCTGTTCGAGTTGCCGCGCGCGCGCGAGCTCGCGCCGGACGGCGAGCCAGCGCCCGATCTCGGCGAGCTCGCCGCGCGCGCGCTTCGCGATCCGATGTGGGCCGGCCAGCTCGTCTCGACCGACGGCCGGACCGGCGCGCTGATCGTCCAGCTCGCCGATGCCTCGGGCGCGACCGAAGCGCGCGCGGTCGACGGCGCGCGCGCAGCGCTCGCGCGCTTCGAAGCGCGCGGCTTCCACTACGCGCTCGTCGGGGGCCCGGTCGAGCTGGTGGTCGCGGGCCGCGAGCTCGACGAGCAGGTGAAGCGACTGGTGCCGGCGATCGTCGTGCTGGTCGGCGCGATCTTGCTGCTCGCGTTCCGCGCGCTCGCGCCGGCGGTGCTCACGCTCGCGACGGCCGGCGCCGCGCTGATCTGGACGATCGGCGCGCAGGGCTGGCTCGGCTGGCCGCGCACGAGCTTCTTCCAGGTGCTGCCGCCGCTGATGCTCACGGTCGGCGTTTGTTATGGGATCCACGTGATCTCGGGCTACGTCGAGCGCCTCGCGGCGGCGGCCCCTGGCAGCACCGACGCGCGGGCGGC
>DASTOI010000765.1:0-6002 GCA_035762585.1 Myxococcota bacterium | reverse complement strand
TCGAGCCCGCGGCGTTGAGGCACAGGAAGGACACGATCGACGGCGCCATCACGTAGAGGCCGATCGCGTGGAAGTCGACGGCGAAGCGCTCGAGGAAGTACGTCGGCGCCCACGACAGCATCACGTACGTGCCCCAGTTGCTGCAGAAATGGCCGACCACGATTGCCCATACCGCGGTGCTTCCGAGCAGAGCGCGCAGCGGCGGCGTCGCGGCCGTGGAAGGAGCTTCGGAATCCGACGCGAGCTCGCGCAGCTCGGCTGCGCTCACGCGTGGATGAGACTCGGGGCCCGAGCTCGTCAGCGGCTGCCACGCCGCCCACCAGACGAGCCCGAACGCCGCGAACGCATAGAACGCCCACGGCCAGCCGAAGCTGGTGACGAGCGCGGGCGTCGCGAGCTGCGCGAACACGGTGCCGAGCGGAATCGCGCTGAACACGAGCCCGACCGCGCGCGAGCGGCGGGTCGCCGGCACCCAGCGCGAGAACAGCGCATAGATCGACGGGAACGTGACGCCTTCGCCCATCCCCATGAGAACTCGCGCGGCGACCAGCGCGCCGAAGCTGGCGAACGCTGCGGGCGGCGTCAGCGCGGTGAACAGCGACCAGAGCAAGACGCCGCCCGCGAGCACGTGCTTGCCGCCGAATCGGCCGGCGAGCGCGCCGCCGGGAACCTGCGTGATCAAGTACCCGATGAAGAACGACGACATCACGAAGCCGCTCGTCGTCTTGTTCCAGCCGAACTCGCTCGCCATCGAGGCGATCGCGAGCGAGATGTTCACGCGATCGACGTAACAGATGAACACCGCGGCGAAGCAGAGCGCGATCAGCGTGGTGCGCTGAGGGCGGACCGAGAGGGCCCCGGCGGCGGCAGCGGTGCTCATCGGGGCGCAGCTCCTCGCACGGAGCGGCCGAGTCTATGCCGCCACCCGGTCCCTTCGCCTCGAGAGTTTGCATTGGGGACGCACTTTCACTTGCAAGCACGTCCCGGATGAAAGCCGGGGGTGGCCGGTCGGCGGCCGGAGCGCGCGGAGCTCTCTCCCGTAGTTAGTTAACGCTCGCTAACTTACGCCCCCCCATGCCGCCCCGCCGCAAGGCCCCGGTCCGCCCGACGCGCCTGCCCGCCGAGCTGCGCCGCGCCGACATTCTCGCGATCGCGGCGCGCTGCTTCTCGACGCACGGCTTCGTCGGCGCGACGACGCGCGACATCGCGCGCGAGTGCGGCATCACCGAGGCCGCGCTCTATCGCTACTTCCCGAGCAAGGAGGCGATCTACACCGCGATCCTCGACGAGCGGCTCGCGTCGGAGGATTTCGTCTCGCCGTTCGAGAACGCGGCGCGCGCCGGCGACGACATCGCGGTGTTCGGTGGCCTCGCCCACGCGCTGCTCGAGATGGTCGAGCGCGATCCGACCTTCCTGCGCCTGATGCTCTACTCGGCGCTCGAGGGCCATCAGCTCGCGCGCCCGTTCCACGAGAAGCGCGTGACGCGGCTACGCGAGTTCCTGACGAGCTACATCGAGCGGCGCATCGCGCAGCGCGCATTCCGCGAGCACGATCCGGTGCTCGCCGCGCGCGCGTTCGTCGGCATGGTCACGGACCACCTGATCGTGCGCGAGATCTTCGGCCAGCGCGACGAGTACCCGCAGAGCAACGCCGAAGTCGCCGAGAACTTCGTCTCGATCTTCCTGCGCGGCGTGCGGCGCGACGAGCGCGAGAGAACGGGCGCGACCCCCAAGCGGCGGCGCGCACCGAGGAGATTCCCCAATGGCTGAGGCACTGGCGTCGGACTCTCGAGCAAACCTGTACGGAAGCTCGACTGCCCGGCGAGCGATTCCGAGCTAGGGCGTTGGCCTCCCTACTGCGCTGGCTTCACTTCGAGGACGACCTTGTTGATGCGGCCCGTGAACCGGGTCTCTGCGCCGATGCCGATGCCCACGGCGACGGGCGTCTGGTTGTCGATGCCGACATCCGCGGTCTCGTCCGCCGAGAAGATGTTGGGCTGGGTCTTCTCGACGCGGCCTTCGGCGACCGGCTTCCCATTCACTAGCAGTGTCGCCTTGCCGCCCTTGCCGACTCCACCACCGTCGTAAGCAAAGTCGAGGACGACCGTCGCGGCGCCAGCCGGCAGCGCTTCGGGCGCTGCGATCGTGTAGCGCGACATGCCGAGAAAGTTGTAGACGTAGGCCGGCTTGCCATCCGTCATGTAGAGCGACCAGCCGCCGAAGCGTCCGCCCTGCGACAGGATCGCGCCGTTGGCGCCGCCAGCCGGGATGTCGAGCTCCGCGGTGATCGTGCTCGAGCGGTTCTTGATGTTCATGAAGGTGTTTTCCAGCATGCCCTGCATGCCCTCGTAGAGCGTGAGGCTCGTGCGCGGGCCCAGCACGTCCGGCCGGCCCGCCAGCGTCGGGTTGGTGCGCTCGATGGTCCGGTCGTCGAGCGGCAGCACGTTGTACGTCTGCGCCTCCTTCATGAAGAGCGCCTGCATCTCCTTCAACTTCTCGGGCTGCTGCGCCGCGAGGTTGCGCGTGAGGCTGAAGTCACTCCTCGCGTCGTAGAGCTCCCAGACGTCGGAAGCGAGCGGCGGTAGGCCGGTCGTCTGCCAGGGCGCGCGATGAATGGTGCGAGCGAGCCAGCCGTCCTGATAGATCGCGCGATTGCCGAACATCTCGAAGTACTGCGTCTTGTGCCGCTCGGGCGCCTTCGCGTCATTGAAGGCGTAGAGCATGCTGGTGCCCTCGATCGGCGTCTGCACCACGCCATTGACGCTCGTGGGCTCCGGCAAGCCGGCTGCTTCCAGAATCGTTGGCGCAATGTCGATGACGTGCGAGAACTGGCTGCGCAGGCCGCCCCTTTCCTTGATGCCCTTCGGCCAATGAATGACGACGCCATTGCGGGTTCCGCCGAAGTCGGACGCCACTTGCTTGGTCCACGTGAACGGCGCGTCGAAGGCAACCGCCCAGCCGGCGGACATGTGCGGGAAAGTCTCAGGGCCGCCCCACTTGTCGATCAGCGGGATCAGGTCCTCCACCTTCTCGGCGACGCCGTTGAAGTAAGTCATCTCGTTGTACATGCCGACGAAGCCGCCCTCGGCGCTCGTGCCGTTGTCGCCCGCGATGTAGATGAACAGGGTGTCGTCCATCTCGCCGATGTCCTCGAGCGCCTGCTTCAACCGACCGACCTCGTGATCGGTCTGCTCCAGGAATCCCGCGAAGACCTCGGCCTGGCGCGTGAACAGGCGCCGTTGGTCCGCCGGCAGCGAATCCCAGGCGGCGATGTCCTTCGGCCGATCGCCGAGGCGCGTGTTGGCGGGGATCACGCCCAGCTTTTTCTGCCGCTCGATCGTTTCGCTGCGGACCTGATCCCAGCCCTTGTCGAACTGGCCCTCGTACTTGTCCGCCCACTCCTTCGGCACGTGATGCGGCGCATGCACAGCGCCCGTCGCGTAGTACACGAAGAACGGCTTGTCGGGCGTCATCGACTGCTGGGCCTTGACCCAGTTGATGGCCTGGTCGGTCATGTCGACGGTGAAGTGGTAGTCCTTCCTCTTCGGCGGCTCGACCTTGATCACGCCGTCGTAGATGAGCGGATACCACTGGTCGGTCTCGCCGCCGATGAAGCCATAAAACTTGTCGAAGCCCTGGCGGGTGGGCCAGCGGTCGAACGGTCCCGAAACGCTGGTCTCCCAGGCCGCGGTCTCGTGCCACTTGCCGAAGGCGCCGGTGCTGTAGCCGTTCAGCCGTAACATTTCCGCGAGCGGCGCCACGCTGTTAGGGATCTGTCCTGTGTTGCCGGGGAACGCCGTCGCGGTCTCCATGATCGAGCCCGCATTGGCGCTGTGGTGGTTCCGCCCGGACTTGAGCGCAACGCGCGTCGGCGAGCACAGCGCCGTGGTATGAAAGTTGTTGAAGCGCAGGCCCGACTGGGCGAGCTGGTCCAGCGTGGGCGTGCGGATCGGGCCGCCGAACGTGCTCGGCCCGCCGAAGCCGACGTCGTCGATGAGCACGATCACGACGTTGGGCGCACCCTTGGGCGCCTTGACCTCGAACCGCGCCGGCGGCTTGGCCTGACGCGCATCGAGCTCGCTGTAGGTCGGTCGCTTCGGCTCCGCGATCGGCAGCACCGTGCGATCGAGCGTCTCTTGCGCAGAGGCTGGCGCGAGCGCGATCGAGAGAACGCAAGCGAGTGCTACTGCGAAGATGCACGTAGTTCTCATGGTCCGGTCCCTTCGTGGCTGATTCCACCCTGATGCGCGATGCATGACGGTGCGCGCCGCTCTCGCCTGCCTGTGAGCCCACTATCTCACAACCGGGGACCCGACCGCGACCACGAAAGGCCTTCGAATGAGACGCGCGCCGTTCGGATGGTGCGCGATTGCGACCCGAGCACGCCTCCCAGCGGGATCCGTTCGATCGCCGGCAAGACCGGATGCTCGTCGGGCGGTTCGGGCTGAAGTGATCTCGCTGAACGGCCGCTGGTGATCAGCCCAACACGGTGAGATTGATCTTCACCGGCTCCAGGCCGGGCTCGCCGCGCGCGGCCTCGACCCGATGCAGGCGCTCGCGGGCGCAGCAGCTCATCGGCGGAGTGATGGATCGCGAAGCGAGCGTGCTCGCGTTCCGCGACAGTTATTGCTTCGTGATCCTCGCGATCGGCGCGCTGCTGCCGTTCGTGTGGCTGTTCCGCGGACGCGTATTCGACATGAAGAATCTGGGCGGCGGCATCGAGGCGCGCGGCGCGAGCGGGACGGAAGCGCAGTCCGCTGCTGCAGCGCACTGAACGCCAGTCGCGCCTCGTTTCACGACGTTCCGCGAGTGGCACGGCCTCGGATGAGCAAGATGAAGCACGCGACGTGGCTGATGACGAGAGGCGGACCCGCGAAGACCGGCACATACCACTGCGCCGCCATGTGCGAGATGGCCCCCGTGGCCGCCGCGTGAGGGAACGCGACCAATAGGTCGAGAGACCCGACGATCGTGCACGCCCACGCCAGACCTCGGGCCGCGCCCCACCCTCGGCGCAGCCCAGTGAAGGCCAACGCCGCCAGAAGAGCGGTGAGTGAGTCACCCGCTGCAGTGGAAACCGCGAACTCCGCCGGCATGCCCGGAGACAGATTCGGGACCAGCAGACCGACCCCGAGGACCCGGAACATCTCCGGCGCGACCCAGACGCTCAGCCTCTCCGTGGGCGAGAGCCGCGCGGACGAAGGCCAGAGCACGAAGTAGGTGACGAGGGACCACGCGAGAAGGAACCACGAGAACTGCAGAACGAAGATGACGAGCGGTTCCATCTCGGGTCGGGCTCTCTTCTTGCGCTGCCTAAGGCCTAGGCGATCAGCTGTCTGACGCCGCGAGCCATGATGACACGACCGGACGCGGGGAGCGCGATGCCCTCGGACTCGCCGACGGAGCGCCGGTCCGGCGGAGTCCAACGCGCGATCAGGAGCTCACGGGACTGCTCTCATCTTGCCTCGATCGGACGCCGCCCGCGCTCGACCTCTGGCATCTCTCGGCTCAGCGGCTCTACCGCCGGCGCAATTCTGCTTCTATGCGTAACAAGATGTCGCGAACCTCGCGCAGGAGCGGCGCATCGCCGAGAGCCGGTGAGCTCCGAAAGGTGTTCTGCTCGGTGACGAGATCGCGCTGGGAAACGACACGATTCCTAAACATCAGAGCGTCCTTGACGCCGATCAGTTGCCCCTCACTAGATTGGGCGGGAGTTCCTTGCCCGGCTGTTTCGATCCTGAGGCCATGAATTCCGAGCCAGCGCATGAGCGGGCCCTGATAAACCTTGAGATCGGTGACCTTGTCGAGCGGGATATGAGCCTCGCTACGGAAGAAGATTCCTTGCCGCACATCGATCGAGCGCTCGCCGAGTGCGCAGTATGTGCGCCGAATTGACTCGCGGGCGTACCACTGACCGAGGCCCAACACCCAGAAAGGAAGGAGAAGGATGCCGACCACGCTCGCGAGGCAGTTCCTCGCGCCGATCAAGAACTGGTAAGTGA
>DASTOI010000764.1:0-6430 GCA_035762585.1 Myxococcota bacterium | reverse complement strand
TGTGCACGTCGACCGGCTCGAAGCCCGCGCGGTGGAACGCCGCCGCCATCTCGACGTGCCCGTTCACGCCTTGATCGCGCAGGATCGCGACGCGCGGGCGCGCGCCGCGCAGCACCGCAGGCGCCGCGAACTCGAACGGCGCGTGCGGCTGGATGCCCGCATTCGCGGCGTCGAGGCGCGCGGCCTGCTCCTCGTCCGCGCAGGCCGCGTCGTCGCGCCGCCGCGCCATCGCGTGCGAGGTCGCGCTCCACCAGCCGCGCAGCGTCCTCACCGCCTCGTCGAGGAGCACGCCGCCCGGACCCACGATGCGAACGCGGTCGTCGCTCGCAGGCGCGCCGACGAAGGACAGACGCCGCTCGAGCCCGTGGCTCGCCATCGTCATCACGAGCTTCGCCCAGTCTGCGGTGCGGACCTGGATGACCGCGCCCAGCTCCTCCGCGAAGAGCTGCGCGAGCGCGTTCTTGCGCGCCGGGTCGAGCAGGATGTCGATGCCGGTCCCGCCCGCGAACGCCATCTCGAGCAGCGTCACCAACAGGCCGCCGTCCGAGCGGTCGTGATAAGCGAGCACGATGCCGGCTTCGCGCAGCTCCGCGAGCGCGGCCGCGAACGCGCGCAGATCCTCCGGCGCCACGACGTCGGGCGCCTCGTTGCCGAGCTGCTCGTACACCTGCGCGAGCGCCGATCCGCCAAGGCGCTGATTCCCGCGCGCGAGGTCGATCAGCGCGAGGCAGGTTTCGCCCTGATCGGTGCGCAGCTGCGGCGTGAAGCTCGCGCGCACGTCGCGCACCGGCGCGAACGCGGTGACGATCAGCGAGAGCGGCGCGGTCATCGCTCTCGGCTCGCCGGCCTCGCTCCACACCGTGCGCATCGAGAGCGAGTCCTTGCCGACCGGCACCGCGATGCCGAGCGCCGGGCACAGCTCCATGCCGACCGCGCGCACCGCGTCGTAGAGCGCGGCGTCCTCGCCCGGGTGGCCGGCGGCCGCCATCCAGTTCGCGGAGAGCTTCACGTGCGAGAGCGACGGCACGTCCGCCGATAACAAGTTCGTCAGCGCCTCGGCGACCGCCATGCGCGAGGACGCCGCCGCGTCGATCAGCGCGAGCGGCGTGCGTTCGCCGAGCGCCATCGCTTCGCCGGCGTGCGTATCGAAGCCGGCGATCGTCACCGCCGCGTCGGCAACGGGAACCTGCCACGGGCCGACCATCGGATCGCGCGCGACCAGTCCGCCGACCGTGCGGTCGCCGATCGAGATCAGGAAGGTCTTGTCCGCGACCGCGGGCAGATGCAGCACGCGGCGAACCGCGTCGGCGACGGTCACGCCCGCGAGCCGGAGCGCGCGGCGCCGCACCGACGCGCGCTTCGCGTCGCGTACCATGCGCGGCGGCTTGCCGAGGATCAGCGCGAGCGGCACGTCGACCGGCTCGTCGCCGAAGTGCGAGTCGTGCACGACGAGGCGCGGCTCGGCGGTCGCCTCGCCGATCACCGCGTACGGGCAGCGCTCGCGCGCGCAGAACGCCTCGAATTCGGCGACGCGCTCGGGCGCGAGCGCGAGCACGTAGCGCTCCTGCGCCTCGTTGCACCAGATCTCGAGCGGCGACATGCCGGGGTCGTCGTTCGGGATCGCGCGCAGCGCGATGCGCGCGCCGAGCCCCGCGCCGTGCACGAGCTCCGGCAGCGCGTTCGAGAGCCCGCCGGCGCCGACGTCGTGGATCGACAGGATCGGGTTGTCAGGACCTTCCGCGACGCACGCGTCGATCACCTCCTGGCAGCGCCGCTCCATCTCCGCGTTGTCGCGCTGCACCGACGCGAAATCGAGCTCGGCGTCGCTCGCGCCGGAGACGAGCGACGAGGCCGCGCCGCCGCCGAGCCCGATGCGCAGCGCCGGCCCGCCTAACACCACGAGCTTCGCGCCCGCCGGCAGCGGCGCCTTCTCGACGTGCCCGGGCCGCACCGCGCCGAGCCCGCCCGCGATCATGATCGGCTTGTGATAGCCGCGCAGCTCGTCGCCGGTCGCGCCCGGCACGCGCTCCTCGAACGTGCGGAAGTAGCCGAGCAGCGCCGGACGCCCGAACTCGTTCGCGAAGCCCGCCGCGCCGAGCGGCCCCTCGGTCATGATCTCGAGCGCCGAGACGATGCGGTCGGGCTTGCCGAAGTCCTTCTCCCACGGCTGCTCGGCGCCGGGAATCCGCAGGTTCGAGACGCTGAAGCCCGCGAGACCGGCCTTCGGCTTCGCGCCGCGCCCGGTCGCGCCCTCGTCGCGAATCTCGCCGCCCGCGCCGGTCGCGGCGCCGGGGTAGGGCGAGATCGCCGTCGGGTGATTGTGGGTCTCGACCTTGATCGCGATGTGCGCGGGCTCGCGCAGCGGCGTCCAGCGCTTCGTCTCCGCGTCGACGACGAAGCGCGTCGCCTCGCTGCCGGCGATCACGGCCGCGTTGTCGCGGTAGGCCGAGAGCACGCCGTCCGGCGCCTTCGCGTGCGTGTTGCGAATCATCTGGAACAGCGACCGCTTCTGCTTCTCGCCGTCGAGCCAGAACTCCGCGTTGAAGATCTTGTGCCGGCAGTGCTCTGAGTTCGCCTGCGCGAACATCATCAGCTCGACGTCGCTCGGGTTGCGGCCGAGCTCGCGGTAGGCGGCGAGCAGGTAGTCGATCTCGTCGGGCGCGAGAGCGAGGCCGAGCTGCTTGTCGGCGGCCTCGAGCGCCGCGCGCCCGCCGCCGAGCAGGTCGATGCGCGCGAAGCGCGCCGGCTGCGCGCGTTCGAAGAGGCGCGCGGCGTCTTCGGCGCGCGTCAGCACGCTCTCGGTCATGCGGTCGTGCAGCAGGTCCGCGCAGCGCAGCGCGTCGGCTTCGCTCACGCCGCCGAGCGTCCACGCGACGCCGCGCTCGATCCGCCGAATCTTCGAGAGCCCGCACGTGTGCGCGATGTCGCTGGCCTTCGACGACCACGGGGAGATCGTCCCGAGCCGCGGGACGACGAAGAGGGTCATGCCCACCGGATCGGGCGTGCTGTCCTCGTGAGGGCCATACGCGAGCAGCGCATCGAGCACGCGCCGCTCATCCACGCTCAGCTCCGAGCTCGCGTCGACGTAGTGCACGAAGCGGGCGGCGAGAGCGGTCGGGTGCACGCCGCGCTGGCGGAACACGTCGAGCAGGGATGCGATGCGCGCCTCGTTCGCCGCGCGCGCTCCTCGCAGTTGGAGCATTCGGTTCCTCGGTGAAAGCGCATTCTAACCAGTCGAATTCCGAGGTCGCGGCCGCGGCGCGCGAGAATCTCGTGCGGCGCCGGGGCGTTGCGGCTCTCACTGCGAGACGCCCTCGCGAGCCGAGCGCGCGATGCCTTCGCCGCGCTGAGCAGCCACCTACTCGTGACGGGAACCGCGCGCGCTCATCGCACGTTGACAGTGAAGCGCTCGAGCAGAGCCTGCGACGAATTGCCGGACGGACCGGAGCAAGCCGCCCGGCCCCGCGTAGCGGAGCAGGCGGCGCGCAGCGAGCCGAAGGCGAACGGAGTTCTGAGAAGGCTGGGGGGTGAACCGTGAAGAAGCAACGAGACGACGAGCTGCGCAGGGAGCCGCCCGCTCGAGAGGCGGAAGCGGAGTCGACTGCCGAAGCCGAGATCGATGTGGCCGAGAGCCGCTGGGACCCCTGGCTGATCGCGCTCGCGCGGATGGAGATCGAGGAGGAGCAGCGCGAGCCGCGCGTGAACTGAGCTGCGTGGGCCGCTACCGGCTGCGCGCGCGCCCCATCCATGAGAGCACGAACGCTCCTGCCGTGAGCAGCGCCATGAGCGCCGGCTCTGGCGCATAGATGAGCCGCAACGACGTCGGGCTCGTAAACGTCTCCAGCGCGAGCCCGCGCAGCCGAATGCGGCTCAGGTTCACGAGATTGACGATCGTGTTCCCGCCTGCCGTCACGAAGACGCTGCCGGTCGCCCGTTGATCCGAGAGCGGGAAGCCGCCCAGCGTGAGACCCGTCTGCGTCACCACGCCCAGATGCCAGACGTCGTTCTCGATCGTGACCGTGAGATTGTTCGAGGGGGTCGGGCTCGTCGGCGTCACGGAGGTCAGTCCCGACCCACTGTTGATGGGCACGACCAGCACGGTGAACGAGGGCGACTTCCCGATCTTCGCGAGCACTCGCGCATGACCGTGGATTCCATCCGGCGAGGCTCCGCCCGGCACTACGGAGGCTTGGCCGAGCGTGCCCGCGAGCGCGCCGTTTCGGCCAAATGTCAGCTCGAGGCGCGTGACGGGCGCGACGAACGGGCGCGAGCGCGGCGCGCAGCCCGCGGCTTGGCCGACGCAGAACGTGGTCGCGAACCAGCTTCCCGGGTCGAGGGTGAACGCACTCCCGATCAGCGTGCCGGTCGCAGAAGTCGACGTCAGTGAGATCGGCGTGCCCGAGATGATCGTGCTGTACGTCGCCGACAGCAGCGGCCCCGCGGAAGCACCGAACGGAATCAGCACCCACGACAGCAACAGCGCACGAATCGCCACAGGACCTCCCGCTGAAGCGCGAAGCGCCGTGCAAAGGCGGGGCCAGCTGCTCCGCGACGGTCCGCGCCGCGGGAGTTCAGCCGCCGTGCTGTTAGGTCGTCCTGGGCCGCGGGCGGCAGCCGGGCAGCGCAACTGTCCGCGCGCGCAGCCGTTCGGCGCCGGGTCGCGGCTGCGCGACCGATCGAGACCTCGCGCCGCCGAGAAGGCGGCGAGGCCTCTGGCTGGCGCCTTGCGATGGAACACGCGGAAACACCCTTCCGCAGCGCGGAACGCGAGTTCTCAGGCTCTCACCGCGTCAGCTTCTCGTACGCGCGGTAGTGCCGCAGCGCTTCTTGCTTGCGGCCGGCGGCTTCGAGCAGGCCGGCGAGGTTCCAGTGGGCGTCGGCGAAGCCAGGGTCGAGCGCGACGGCATGCTCGTAATGGTGGATCGCGGCGCCGGCGCCGCGCGTGTCCTCGAGCGCGAGCGCGAGGTTGTAGTGGAGCTCGGCGTCGCCCGGCGCGTGCGCGAGCGCTTGCTGATAGAGCGCGACGGCGTCCTTCGGCCGGCCCGCCTCGTGGAGCAGGCGCGCGAGGTTCATCGCGGCGTCGCTGAAGCTCGCGTCCCGCGCGAGCGCGCGCCGGTACGCGCGCATCGCGCCGGCCGGGTCGCTCTCTTCGAGCGCGAGCGCCTCTGCGAAAGCGCGCTCCGCGAGCGCGCGGGGCCCGGATGGCGAAACGGGGTCTGACCCCGATTCGCCATTCGCGAGGAGGGCGCCCGCGGCGAGCGGCGCGCGCGGATCGCTGCGCTTCGCGCGCGCGGGCACGACTTCCGCGCCGACCACCTTCGCGGCCTCCTCCGCGAGCGCGTCCAATGAGAAGTCGAGCAGCAGCTGCCCGCTCTCGGGCTCGAAGCGGGCGCCGTCGTGATGGACGACGACGCGTCGCCCGTCCGCGGCGATGCGCAGGCCGGAGAGCGCGCCGCCGTGCTCTGGCAGTTCGCGAGCGAGCGCGCGCAGCGCGCGCCGGACGCGCCCCGCCGGCACGCGCGCCTCGTGCAGGCTCTTCGCGGCCCGTAACACCACGAGGTCCTGGAAGCTGAACGCGAGCGCGCGGCCGCTGCGCTGCGGCGCGCACCAGCCGGCGCGCACGAAGCCGCGCACGCGCGCTGCGGAGACGCCGAGCACGCGCGCGACGTCGGCGGTCGTCAGCGCTGCGGGAGGCACGCGCGCAGTGTCGCGCGCGGCAGCGCAGGCTCAAGCGCTTCGTTCATCGCTCCGCGCGGGCGGGCCGCGCAGCAAAGACGGGAGCGCGAACTCCATCGTCTCCTCGGGTCCGCTCAGCTCCTCGATCACGGCCTCGCCGCCGCGCAGCTCGGCGAGGCGAGCGATTACGGATTCGACGCATTCCTCCGGCACCGCGGCGCCGGATGCGACGCCTACGCAGCTCACGCGCTCGAGCCAGCGCGAATCGATCTCTTCCGCGCTCTCGACGCGCTCCGCCCACGCGCCGCCGCGCCGCGCGGTCTCGAGCAGGCGCATCCCGTTCGACGACTCGGGCGAGCCGACGATCAGCACCCGTTCTGCGCGCCGCGCGAGCAGCTTCACCGCGTCCTGGCGGTTCTGCGTCGCGTAACAGATGTCATCGCGGTGCGGAGCGCGCAGCAGAGGAAACCGCTCGCGCAGCGCGGCGAGCGTCTGCTGCGTCTCGTCGACCGAGAGCGTCGTCTGCGTCAGCACGGCGACGCGGCTCGCGTCGCGCACCTCGACGCGGCGCGCATCCTCGAGCGTCTCCACGACCTGGGTCGCGTTCGGCGCCTCGCCGCGCGTGCCCTCGACCTCCTCGTGGTCCTCATGGCCGATCAGCAGGACGTCGTAGCCGTCCTTCGCCGCCTTGCGCGCCTCGAGATGCACTTTCGTGACGAGTGGGCACGTAGCGTCGAAGACCTGCAGGTGCAGA
>DASTOI010000763.1:0-6250 GCA_035762585.1 Myxococcota bacterium | reverse complement strand
GGTGCACGTCGTCGAGTACGGCGTGCTCGGCCTGCTCGCGCTGAGCGCGCTCGCGCACGGCGCGCGTGACGCGTGGCTCGCTCCCAGCGCCGCGCTGCTCGCGCTCACGATCGGAATCCTCGACGAGGCGCTGCAGTGGTTCACGCCGGCGCGCGTCTGGGATCTGCGCGACATCACGGTGAACGGGCTCGCCGGCGCGGGCGGCCCGCTGCTGCTCGCGTTCGGCGTGCGGCCCGCGTGGGCGCAGCAGCCCGCGAGCGTGCGCGGCGCGCGCCGCTTCGCGCTGCTGCTCGCGCTCGCGTGGGCGCTGCTCGGCGCGTCGTGCCTCAACACCTCCGCGCGCGTCGCGCGGCTCGCGCAGCTCGCGCCGGCGCTCGGATTCGCGGCGCAGGAGAGCGGAATGGTCGACTACGGCGTGCTGCACGTGCTCGCGAGCGGCGCCGAGTTTCCCTCGAGGCTCGACGCCGAAACGTGGCGCACGCTCGATCGCACGCGCGCCGCGAGCGCCGGGGCCGTGCTCGCCGAGAACGTGTCTGCCGCCGCGCGCGCGCCCGCCGACACGCAGCCGAGCCTGTACAACCAGTTCCTCGCCGAGCACAGCGCGGTACGCGATCCGTTCCTGCACGAGCTGCGCGTCCACCTGTTCCGGCGCGATCGCTACGTCGAGACCGCCGATCGTCACCTGGACGATCCCGCCTGGCGCGCGCGCGATCTCACCGTCGCGGCGCGCGAGAATGAGTTCCTCGAGCAGCATGCGCCCGAGACGCTGCGCGCCGGCGGGCTCGCGTGGAGCGCCGAGCAGCGCGCCGAGCGCGAGCGGCTCGCGGTCGCGGGGCCGTACCGCAGCCGCGTCGCCGAGGGCGTCGTCACGCGCGTGCGGGAGCGCGACGTCGCGTGGCTCTGGGCCGCGGGGCTCGCCGCGCTCGGCTTCGTGTATGCGCGCCTGCGAAGGGGTTAGGTCGCGTCGCCCGCGCCGGCGAGCCGGCGCAGCAGCCTCCGCAGCGCGCGCGCGATCCAGAACATCGCGACGAGCCCGATCGCGAGCAGCGCGAGCGCGGCTGCGATCGCCGCGAGCGGATGCCGGATCACGAGGTAGACGAGCCCGGCGAACGAGAGCTCCTCGGCGAACGAGAGCCCCCAGTTCGAGAACGGCTCGGGGCTCGTGTTCACCGCGAGCCGCGCGCCGGATTTCAGGCCGTGCACCGAGAGTGCGACGCCGCCGGCCAACAGCGTCGCGCCCGCGCGCCAGACCTCCGGTGCGTCGCCGAGGGCCGCGAACGCGATCAACGCCGCGGCCGGGATGCGCACGAAGGTGTGGATCGCGTCCCAGATCGAATCGAACGCCGGCACCTTGTCGGCGACGAACTCGGCGACGTAGAGCAGCGTCGCGATGCCCGCGACCGGCAGCTCCCCTAACACTTGCAGCGACCCGGGCAGCTCGAGCACGCCGAGGCGCTGCAGCCAGCCGAGCGCCGCGACCGTGCCGTAGACGCGCAGGCCCGAGCCTGCCGCGGCGCCCGCCGCGAGACCGAGCTCCCCGAGCAGCTCAGGCGTCATTCCGTTCTCCTCGCGAATGCGCCGGCCGGCGGCGCAGCGCGATCACGCGCGAGCGCGCGAGGAGGTTCTTCGCGAAGGCAACGCTCAGGCGGGCGCGAGCGCCCTCTTGATCCCCGCGATGCCGCCCTTGTAGACGCCTTCGATCATCGCGACCGCCTGCGCTTCGGGGATTCCCTTCGGCTCGAACGTGCTGCTCCACTCGATGCGCGTGCCCTCGCCGTCCTCGAACAGCTGGATGCGCGCGAGGTAGCCCGAGACCGGCAGCGGACCCGCGACGATCGAGTAGTCGAGCGTGCGGCGCGCCGCGTCGAGCAGCTCGCAGCGCTCCTGGAGCTCGACGTCGTTCGGCAGCGTGATCGTGCGAATGGCGCCGACACCGCTGCCGGTGGACGCCACGCTCTTGAACCCCTTCGAGAAGCGGCCGATGCCGCCGAAGTCGCCGACGAGATCCCACACGCGATCGGCGGGAGCGTTGATGCGGTCCGAGATCTTGACGCTGGCCATGCGGTCCTCCGTGGAGATCGAGGAGATACCGCAGCGGCTGTGTCGTTCGCTTGGGAGCGTGCTCAGAGCGCGGTGCGGTGCCGGAGCGCGGTCCGCACGTACTCGAGCGTGCGCTCGCGCTGCTGCGCGAGCTCTTCGTCGCGCAGCTCGCGGACCGGCTTGGCGGGCGTTCCCACCGCGAGCCTGCGCGCCGCGACGGCGGCGCCCGGCGCGAGCAGCGCGCCCGCGGCCAGCCAAGCGAGCGCGCCGAGCTCCGCGCCGTCGAGGACGACCGCGCCGATGCCGACGAGCGCGCCGTCGCCGACGCGGCAGCCGTGCACGACCGCGCGGTGCCCGATCGTCACTTCGTCTCCGACCTCGCACGGAAAGCGGTCCTTCGTGACGTGCAGGACGCAGAGATCCTGGATGTTCGTGCGCGCGCCGACGCGGATCGAATGCACGTCGCCGCGCAGCACGCAGCCGTACCAGACGCTCGAATCGCGCCCGATCTCGACGTCGCCGACCACCGCGGCGCCGGGCGCGATCCACGCGCTCGGGTCGATGCGCGGCCAGCGCCCCTGATAAGGCCGGATGCACGCGCCCGGATACCGCTCCGCGAAGTCGGCTGCCTGCCAGTCCATCGGCGATGTCTCCTCGGGCGAAGCCCTCGAGCGCGATTTCGTGCACGCCTGCTCACGCTGCAGGCAGTCGGGCACGGCACATGTGCTCGAACATGCTCGATTCCGTCTCTTCGAGCGCATTCGCGCTCTGGCACGCGCTTTGCGTTGGGGTCGCGCGGCGCACGGAAGAGTGGCGTGTGCGCACTGGGAAAATCCAAGGAGGTTCCGTGTTGGGGAGGACTCGTCGCAAGACCATCGCCCTGCTGATCGCAGGGGCGCTCGTCGTGGGTGTGACCGCGCAGAGCTGGGCGCAGGAGGAGACGCCCGCCGCCGCTGAGCCGAGCGCGGCGGCCGAAGCTCCTGCGGAAGAAGCGGAGGCCGCGGCCGCAGAGGCCGCAGCGGCGGAAGCGGAGCCCGCCGCCGACCCGCTCGCCGCGTTGACGAGCGGCGCGAGCGATCTGCGCATCGGCATCGACACGGTCTGGGTGCTCGTCGCGGCGATGCTGGTGTTCTTCATGAACGCCGGATTCGGGATGGTCGAGAGCGGTCTGTGTCGCGCCAAGAACACGACCAACATCCTCGCCAAGAACTTCATCGTGTTCGCGGCGTCGACCGTCTCGTTCTGGGTGATCGGCTGGGGCCTCATGTTCGGCGACGGCAACTCCTTCATGGGGACCCAGGGGCTGTTCTTCGTATCCGGGGCCGACAACTCGCCGGCGCTGGGCGCGGGATACGAAGCGATGAATCCGTTCTCGACGGCGGTCTACGAAGGCGTCTACAACGCCATCAATTGGACCCCCGTTCCGCTCTGGGCGAAATTCTTCTTCCAGCTCGTCTTCGCCGGAACCGCGGCGACGATCGTCTCGGGCGCGGTCGCCGAGCGCATCAAGTTCAAGTCGTTCCTGCTGTTCAGCTTCCTGTTGGTGGCCTTCATGTACCCCGTCACGGGCCACTGGATCTGGGGCGGCGGGCTGCTCGGCGCCAACAACTTCCGCGACTTCGCCGGCTCGACCGTCGTCCACAGCGTCGGCGGATGGGCCGCGCTCGCGGGAGTCATCGTGCTCGGTCCGCGTCTCGGGCGCTACGGCAAGGACGGCAGGCCGATCCCGATGCCCGGTCACAACATGACGTCGGCGGCGCTCGGCGTGCTGATCCTCTGGCTCGGCTGGTTCGGGTTCAACCCCGGCTCGACGATGGCCGCGATGAACGGCGCCGCGATCGCCCACGTCCTCGTGATCACCAACTTGGCCGCGGCGACCGGCGCGCTCGGCGCGATGCTCACGGCCTGGTGGCTGCTCGGGAAGCCGGATCTCTCGATGATCCTGAATGGCTGCCTGGCCGGTCTGGTCGCAATTACGGCGCCGTGCGCGTTCGTCACGATCGGCTCCGGTGCGGCGATCGGCCTGATCGCGGGTGTGCTGGTCGTTTTCGGCGTGCTCGGCTTCGACAAGCTGAAGATCGACGACCCGGTCGGCGCGATCTCCGTCCATCTCTTGAACGGGGTCTGGGGGACGCTCGCGCTGGGCCTCTTCTACGACAACGACGTCGCGACCAACATCGCTGCGCTCGCGACCGACCTCACGCGCGGCGCGCAGTTCCTCGTGCAGCTGAAGGGCGTGCTCTACGTCGGCGCGTTCACGCTCGTGGGCTCGCTGGTGATCTGGTACGCGATCAAGGCGCTGTTCGGAGTGCGCGTCTCGCCCGAGGAGGAGACCGAGGGTCTCGACATCGGCGAGCACGGCATGCACGCCTATGACATTCCGCCGGTGAGCTGATCTCGGCACACGCGGAGGCTTCGGCCTCCAAGACGAATCGAAGGGCATCGCTCGAGAGAGCGATGCCCTTCGCATTTCGGGCGTTTTGCGGTTTCGCGGGTGCGGCGAGTCGTGATATCAGGTGCGCGCCGGGGCACAGCTCGACCGGGTTCCGCTGCGTCGGGCCGAAGCGTGCTCGCCCATCTCGGAGAGGACTGCCATGAATCGCCGCATCGCGCGGGCCGCCGGGCTCGCAGCCGCTTCCGCCCTAATGGGCGTCGCCCTGCCCGCTCTCGCGCAGGACGCGCCACCCGCGCCGCCGGCGATCGACACGGGCGACACCGCGTGGGTGCTCGTCGCGTCCGCGCTCGTGCTGATGATGACGCTGCCCGGTCTCGCGCTGTTCTACGGCGGGCTCGTACGCGCGAAGAACATCCTGAATGTGCTCGTGCAGTGCTTCGCGTCGGCGGCGGTGATCGGCGTGCTCTGGATCGTGGTCGGCTACAGCCTCGCGTTCGCCGGCTCGAGCGCGTTCATCGGCGACTTCTCGAAGTCGATGCTGAATGGCGTCACGCTCGAATCGGTCACCGCGAACTTTGCCGCGCCGCCGCGCAACATCCCCGAATACATCTTCATCATGTTCCAGGCGATGTTCGCGATCATCACGCCGGGCCTGATCATTGGCGCTGTCGTCGAGCGCATGAAGTTCTCGGTGTTCGTCGCGTTCATCACGCTCTGGGTGCTCGTCGTCTATTGCCCGGTCGCGCACATGGTGTGGTCGAGCCCGGGCTTCCTGTTCGCCAAGGGCGCGATCGATTTCGCGGGCGGGCTCGTTGTCCACATGACGAGCGGCTTCTCCGCGCTCGCGGCCGCGCTGATGCTCGGCAAGCGCAAGGGCTTCGGGCGGCAGCCGATGCCGCCGAACAGCTTGCCGCTCTGCCTCACTGGGGCGGGCTTGTTATGGACCGGGTGGTTCGGCTTCAACGCGGGCAGCGCGCTCTCGGCGAGCCCGCTCGCGACGCTCGCGTTCTTGAACACGAGCACCGCGGCTTCGATGGCGACGCTCACCTGGGCCGGCATCGAGTGGATCCACCGCGGGAAGCCGACCGCGCTCGGCGCCGCGACCGCGGCCGTCGCCGGGCTGGTCGCGATCACGCCCGCGTGCGGCAACGTCTCGCCGGCCGGCGCGCTCGCGGTCGGCTTCGGCGTCGCGCTGATCTGTTATTGCGCGGTCACGTTCCTGAAGGCGCGCGCCGGCTACGACGATTCGCTCGATGCGTTCGGCGTGCACGGCGTCGGCGGCGCGTGGGGCGCGCTCGCGTCGGGCTTGTTCACGACGAGCTACCCGGCCGGCGATTTCGGCAAGCAGCTGATCGTGCAGCTCGAGGGCATCGCGATCGTCGCGATCTACGCGCCGCTCGCGACGTTCGTGCTGCTGACGCTGCTGAAGGCGCTGTTCGGCAGCCTGCGCGTCAGCGACGAGGCCGAGTTCAACGGGCTCGATCTCGCCGAGCACTCGGAATCGGCCTACGCGATGGGCGGCGGCCCGGGCGAGTAGCGGGATCGCCTAAGCGGGAGCCTTCACGGCTCCCGCGCTCTCGCGGTCGAGCTTCTCCTGGATCTCCTCCAGCGTGAGCCCGCGCGTCTCGGGCGCGAAGCGCGCGATCAAGAGCGCGCCGAGGATCGGGCCGATCGCGACCCAGGTGATGCCCCACGAGATGCCGAGGATCGGGATCAGCTGCCCGATTACGTAGGGGATCGCGACCTCCGTGCAGCGGCCGAAGAGGTTCGTCGTCCAGCCGTAGCCCGTCGCGCGGAGCTCGGTCGGAAACAGCT
>DASTOI010000762.1:0-4062 GCA_035762585.1 Myxococcota bacterium | reverse complement strand
GAAGGCGCGCGGGGAGCGGATTACGCCCGCGTCGATCGAGATCTCGGGCTACGACGCAGCGGTGTGGGCGAAGGAGGCGCTGCCGATCCGGCAGGTGCTGACCGAGCTCGCGGACGCGCTGCCGAAGGACTGCAAGGTCGTGCCGGCCGGACAGAACGTGCGCATGGACGTGATGTTCCTCGAGCGCGCGTACAAGAACTGCGGGATCGCGTGGCCGTTCGACTACCACGTGATCGATCTCGCGACGCTGTTCTACGCGTGGTCGCTGGTCGCTGGCGAGAAGATCGAGGCGCTCTCGCTGCGCCAGGCCGCGACGCGCGCCGGGCTCGCGCAGGACAAGGTCGCGCATCGCGCGCTCGCCGACGCGCGGCTCACGCTCGAGACGTTCCGGCACTACGTCGCGCGGCTCTCTCCGCGCGAGCTGCGCGAGGATGCTCCCTCGCCGATGCCGGCCGAAGCGTCCGCAGCGGCGCCCGCGCCCACGCCCGCGGCCGCACCTGTCGCAGCCCCGGAATAGGCGCGCCACTTCGCGACCGCGCTGCGATCGATCCAGCCGAGCAGCGCGCGGGCGATCCGCGCCGCGAAGCTGCCGGGCCGCAGCACGAGCGCCGAGCCGAAATCGATCAGCACCGGCGCGCCGTCGTCGGCGACGAGCACGTTGCCCTGATGGCGAAGGTCGAGGTGCACGACGCCGCGCGCGTGCATCTCGGCGACCGCCGCTTCGAGGCGCACGAAGAACTCCGGCGGCGTCTCACGCGCGACGCTGCGCGAGAGCGGGCGTCCGGCGCGGTACGCGACCGCGAACGCGAGCGCATCGATCGCGCCGAGATACGCCGGCACCGCGGGGTGGCCCGCGAGCGCCCGCCACGCGCGCTGCTCGCGCCGCGCGATCCAGCGCCCGAGCGTCGCGCGCACGAGCCATCCGCGCGGCGCGAAGTCCTTCACGGCGAACACTCCGCCTGCCCATTCGACGCGCAGCACGTCGGGATTCGCGAAGCCGCCGCGGCTGATGCGTTCGGCGCCCGCGAGCTCGTTGCGGCTCGGCAGCGCGGGCGCGGATGCAGAAGCCATACACGCATTCTCGGCACACACTCGCTGCGCGGCTAGGCCGCGGCGCGCCGGCCGAGCCTCACTCGCGCTTCGACCTCGGCCCGTGCATCTCCTGCACCATCTCCCACAGCTCGTTGCGCAGCTGTTCCCGGAATTCGGGGCGCGCATCGTTCGGATAGAGATCGCCCTCGAGGAAGTCGGCGAGCTCCTCCGTCGTGAATTCCGGCGCGATCTCTCGCGGCGGCGCGTTGCCACCGCGGCGCAAGCGCGCGAAGCGCTCGCCGATGCGCGCGAACAGCCCCCACCTCATTCGTCGCTCTCCTCGATCTCGGCCGCTTCGAATAACAACCGTTTCGCCCGGTAGAGACCGGAGCGAACTGCGTCCTCCGAGCGCGTCGTGCGGCGCGAGATCTCCTGGATCGTCAAATCCTCGATGTGTCGTAATCGAAACGCGTCGAGCTGCCAGGGGGCGAGCGCGCGAATTCTGCGCTCGATCTCCTCCCCCAGCTCCCCCGCGCGGTACTGCTCCTCGGGTGTATAGGACCATTCCGGGGCCGGCGGTGCGAGCATTTCCGGCGTGAGGCGATCCTCGCGCTCGCGCTCGAGCTGCCGGCGCCGGACGTAGTTCAGCAGCGTGTTGCGCGCGATCCCATAGATCCAGGAGAGCGGGCTCGCGCGCTCGCCGAACCCTCCGGCGGAGCGGAAGACGGCGGTGAAGACCTCTTGGGTCAGCTCTTCCGCGTCGGACTGGTTGCGTGCGCGCGCTTGGAAGAAGCCATAGATGCGGCTGAAGTAGCGGTTGTAGAGCGCGTTGAAGTGCGGCTCGCTCCCCGCTCGAACGCCCGCGAGCAGCGCCTCGTCACCGGCGCTGGACGGCCGTTGCGGCTGTTCTCGCCGCGCACTGCCCCCAGCCCGGCGCTTTCGCGCACCGGACTTCGCACCCGCAGCCACGCTCCAGTCCCCCAGACAGGCCGCGTCCCTGGTGCGGCCCGCCACTCAGGAAGTGGTGCGGAGCTGGCAGAAGTGGCACGAAAAGGCGCAACGCCACGGCACGAAGTCGGCCGACGCTCGCCTTCGGCTCGCTGCGCGCGCCGCCTCCGGCGCTTGCGGGAAACTCCGCCGGGGTGGGGCGCCTCCGACGGAGCCAGGCTCGCTTGCGCCGCTCGTTGGGCTACGCGCGCAGAACCTGCTCGAGGCCGGGCGCCGCCTGCGCGATTGCCCGGCGCATCCGGTAGAGGTTCGCTTTGATCGCGTCCTCGCTCTTTCCGAGCGCCTCCGCGATCGAACGAATCGACTGCCGCCGCAGGTGCTTCAGGTGGAAGATGCGCCGCTGCAGCGGGGTCAGCCTGTTCTCGATCGCGTCTTCACACTGCGCGAGCAGGATGCGCGCCTGCACCGTCTCGTCGGCGGGCGCCTCGTTCGACACGGCCTTCAAGCTGTCCGGATCGATCGACTCGAGCCACGGGCGCACGCCGCGGAAACGGCGATTCACCTTGTTGCGGGCGATCCCGAAGATCCAGACGAGCAGGCTCGAGTTGCCCTGATAGCTGCGCAGCGCGCGAAACACGGTCACGAATACTTCTTGCGTGACGTCTTCCGCCTCCGCCGAGTCGCGCATGCGCTTCAGCGCGAAGCGATACACGCGCGGGAAGTAGGCCTCGTACAGCATCTCGAAGTGCACACGGCTGCCGGCGAGGATCTGCGCGACGAGCTCGCTGTCGCTCTCCCACGCGACATTACGTCGTCGACTCGGGCGCGATGGCGCAGTGCGGCGCCGCGCTGAAACAGTGTTAGTGGCGGGCGCGCGGTGCGCCTGCTCGGAGGGCGATTCGTGCAACAACGTGGGGGCTCCCTGGCAGATTGGGCTTCTCAACGGGGTGTGGGACGGCGTCCCGGGGAGATCGGGTCAGCAACCGCCGTGCCAGGGCACCACTCTACGCCCATCGCTCGGCAAATTGCTTGAAGATTCGTGGAGTTTGTGGCCGTACAGGGAAAACGGTTCCCTACGAACTCGCCTGCATGTGTGAAGTTCCGTTCCCCTCAGGTGGTACGGGCGGATACAGCTCGCGAGCGGTCACACCACCGAAAACGCCACGTGGTTCGCAGTGTTGCGCATATGCGTTGCCTGCGGACTTCCTGCTCGCTTCTTAGGTCGGCTCGGGATGCGCGATCACCGCACATCGAGGATCCAGCCCGGGCTTCGCGGCGCTTGCTAGATCCGCCCGGGCGCGATCCACCAGCGCTCGCCGACGCGCTCCCACTTGTCCTCTCGCGTGAGCTCGACGTCGGTCCAGCGCAGCGGGCGGCTGTTGTCGCCGACCATGCGCGTCACCACCACCGCTTTGCCCGGGCCCTCGGAACGAACCTCGAGAATCTCGACCGAGAGCGGGCGCAAGCGTTTGAAGTGCGCATAGCGAAGAGCGCCCGTCATGTTGGCGTAATAATCCGCGTACGCGGACTCGGTGCGGAAGTACGCAGCGAGCTTCGGATCCATGAACGTGTTGCGGTCGTTGAAGCGGCGCAGCGCGAGACGCGTGTAGAAGCCGTGCGCGTGCTCGAAGAATCCCGCGAGCTCGTCCGACTCGACGACCGTGAGCCCGCGGGTGACGTCGGGCCGCGCCGCCTCCTCGGGATTCTTCACCGAGAAGACCGCGGTCGAGCGACGCCACAGCGCGCAGCCATTCGTGAGCGAGATCACCAAAGCGAGCGCCAACAGCCGCGTCATGCCCGAGTCGCCTTCCGCCGCCTCGCGGCCGCCAGCTCCGCGGCGGCCTGGGCCGCCGCGAGCCGCGCGACCGGCACGCGGAACGGAGAGCACGAGACGTAGTCGAAGCCGAGCTTCGCGCAGAAGCGCACGCTCTTCGGATCGCCGCCGTGCTCGCCGCAAATGCCCACCTTGAGCCCGGGGCGAACCTTGCGCCCGTTCTCGCAGCCGATGCGCATCAGCGCGCCGATGCCCTCTTCGTCGACGGACACGAACGGGTCGTCGGTCAGGATTCCGCGGTCGACGTA
>DASTOI010000761.1:0-2282 GCA_035762585.1 Myxococcota bacterium | reverse complement strand
TCCCCGGCAAGCGCGGCGACGCGCTCACTCTGCACGCGCCGCGCAGCGCCAGCGCGAAGCGCGTGTTGTTATTGGGCGCGGGCGCCGACGCGAAGCTCGAGCCGGCGACGCTGCGCGAGCTCGCCGCCGCAGCGGTTCGCGACGCCGCCGCTCGGAAGGGCGCGCGCGTCGCGATCGCAGCGCCCGCCTCGCGGCGCATCAAGCCTCCGACCGCGTTCCAAGCGCTCGCCGAGGGCGCCGTGCTCGGCAGCTATCGCTTCGACGCGTACCTCGCGTCGCGCAAGGACAAGAAGCCGGCGCCGGACGTGCAGCTCGTCATCGAGCGAGCGGCCGACAAGCGCGCGGCGAGCGCCGCCGCCGCGACCGGCGTCGTGCTCGCGGAGTGTCAAAACCTCGCGCGCTCGCTCTCGAACGAGCCGCCCAACAAGCTGCCGCCGGCCGAGCTCGCGAAGGAAGCGCAGCGCGTCGCGAAGGAGGTGGGCCTCTCGGTCAGCGTCTGGGGCAAGGCCGAGCTCGAGAAGCGCGGCTTCGGCGCGATGCTGGCCGTCGCGCAGGGCAGCGTGAACGAGCCGCGCTTGATCGTCCTCGAGCACGGCGCGCCGCCGAAGACCGCCAAGAAAGGGGCGCGCAAGAAGCCGACCGTGTGCGTGATCGGCAAGGGCGTCTGCTTCGACTCGGGCGGCCTCTCGCTGAAGCCGAGCGCGAGCATGGAGAAGATGAAGCACGACATGTCGGGCGGGGCGGCCGTGATCGGTGCGCTGCGCGCGGCTGCGCTGCTGAAGCTGCCGCTGCACGTCGTCGGGCTGATCGGCTCGGTCGAGAACATGCCGAGCGGCACCGCGTATCGGCCCGACGACATCGTGACGACGCTCTCGGGCCAGACGATTGCGATCGCGAACACGGACGCCGAGGGCCGTCTCGTGCTGGCGGACGTGCTGCACCACGCGCGCACGACCTACGGGCCCGCCGCGATGATCGATCTCGCGACGCTGACGGGCGCATGCTCGGTCGCGCTCGGCACGTGGTCGGCGGCGGTGCTCGGCAACGATCAGCGCCTGATCGATCGCATCCTCGCGGCCGGCGTCGCGACCGGCGAGCGCTACTGGCAGCTGCCGCTCTGGGACGTGCACAAGGAGCACATGCGCGGGCAGATCGCGGACGTGAAGCAGACCGGCGGCCGCGACGGCGGCACGATCACGGCCGCCGCGATGCTCTGGCACTTCGTCGGCGAGACGCCGTGGGCGCACCTCGACATTGCGCCGGTCGCCGACACCGAGAAGACGAGCGCGCTCCAGCCCTACGGCGCGACTGGCTTCGGTGTGCGCTCGGTCGTGGAGCTGCTGCGCGGCTGGAAGTGACCTAGCAAGCGAAGCGCGCAGCGAGGACCCGTGAGGGTTCCCCTCGCGGGTCGGAGTCCTCGGAGCCGAGCGAAGTCGAACAGTGGCCTCCGCGTGCGCTGCACCCTCAGCGTGCGCTGATCGGGCATCCTGAGTCGGTCTCCTAGGCGAGCGCAACGAATCGGCAGCGAGCTCGCCGCCGAAGGCCGTAGACGCGACCGAATAAGCTCCTACGATGCGCGTCCGATTCGCGCCGGGCAGCGGGGGGCCGGCGTCTCGCGGGAGATCCCGCGATCCCTCACCCCTCGGTTTCACCATTGCGCCGCCCGACTCAGAGCAGCGGGAACTGGCAGGAGAACAGCGAGCGATGAATCGGATCTTTCGGATGGGCCTCGCCCTCGCACTCACGTGCGGCCTCGCGGCCGCCGCCTTCGCGGGCGATGCCGCCGCCGGCAAAGCCGTCTACACCGGCAAGGGCACGTGCTGGACGTGCCATGGCCAGGCGGGCAAGGGCGACGGCCCGGCGGGCAAGGCGCTGAATCCCGCGCCGCGCGACTTCTCGGTCGGCTCGTTCAAGTTCGACGCGGACAAGGACGGCAAGGCCGGCACCGACGCCGACATGAAGCTCGTGATCACGAAGGGCGCCGGCGCGTTCGGCGGCAACCCGGCGATGGCGCCGTGGGGTCACCTGTCGGCCAAGGAAGTCGACGACGTGATCGCCTTCATCCGCTCGATGAAGAAGTGAGCGGGATCGCGGCGCGCGCCAAGCGCCCGCGATACGGTTCGCAGCGGGGTCGGGCACGCGCCCGGCCCCGCTTCCTTTTGAACGACGGCGATGGCTAGGTTGCGCGAGATGGCGGCGGACGAGGCACGCGAGCGCGAGAGCCGGCTGCCGGTCCCGGCGGCGCCGGTGCTCCCCGCCCCGCGCGAAGAGGCCGGGCTCGA
>DASTOI010000760.1:0-2747 GCA_035762585.1 Myxococcota bacterium | reverse complement strand
GCATCGCGGCCGGAATCCCGATCGCGCTGACGAACGACCCCGCCGGCGCGCGCGAGTGGGCCGCGAAGAATCTGGTCGTCTACGGCCAGCTGCCCTCGTACCGCGCGATGCTCGACAAGGAAGGGCTCGCCGGCCCGGCCGACCTCGCGCTGGTCGGCGACGCGAGGACGCTCGATGCGGGGCTCGCGCGGCTCGCGAGCGCGGGTGTTACGGATTTCGTCGCGTCGATCGTCCCCTCGGACGCGGGCGCCGACGCGCGCACGCTCGACTACCTGCAGAGCAAGCTGTGAGGCCGAACACGGCCGTGCGCAGCGCGCCACTTCTCAGGGCGCTCGCGGCGCTCGCGGGCGTGTCGCTCGCGGGCGTGTCGCTCGCGGGCGCGCTGTCGGCGGGCGCCGCGAGCGGCCCGTTCGAGAAGGTCCACTGCCTGAAGTACGCCGGCGGCCGCGTCCCGATCGACGCGTTCGTCGCCGGCGCGAAGCCCGATCGCGAGATCGACGCCGCGGCGCTCATCTGCGTCGCGCAGCGGCCCGGTCAGACGGTCGTGCTCGACACCGGCTACGTCGACCAGAAGTACGGCGCCGAGTTCTTCACCGGCGCGTGGACCGACGTCGGCGATCGCCTGCGCGAGATCGGCGTCGACCCCGCGAAAGTCGATCTGGTGACGCTCGGGCACCTGCATTGGGACCACGCGGGCGGCACGAGCCGCTTCCCGAACGCGAAGTTCGTGATGCAGCGCCGCGAGCTCGAGTTCGCCGCGGTCGACGTGCCGGGCAATCCGTTCGTGACGGGCGGCTTCCGGCTCGAGGACGTCGTCGAGGCGCTGCGGCTGAAGTGGGACGGGCGCCTCGAGCTCGTCGACGGCGACGCGGAGCGCTGGCAGGACGCGCTGGACCTCTACCTAACACCCGGGCACACCGCGGGCACGATGACGGTCTGCCTCGAGACGGCGAAGGGACGCGTTTGTTACACGAGCGACGCCGTCTACCTGTACGAGAACCTCGAGAAGAATCTGCCGCTCGGGATCGCGGTGCTGCCGCAGGAGATGTTCGAGTCGTACGCGAAGATCCGGCGCGTGCTGCGCGGCGGGAAGCTCGTGCCCGGGCACGACATCTCGGTGTTCGACGACGCGGCTGCGCACGGCTTCCGGCGAGTGAGCGAGCGCGTGGTGGCGATCGTCGAGTGAGCAGCGCACGCCGGATCGCCGTGCGCGCGCTTCTGTGCGCGGGGCTCGCGGCCGGCTGCGGGCCCGTTCCCGGCGGCTCGCTCGACGGTGAGCTCGCCCCGCCGCCCATGGCTTGGACGGACGCGCTCGGCGGCGATCGCGCGATGTGCGAGATCGAATCGCGCCCCGCCGACCCGCACTCGATCCAGCTCGAGTGCTTCGCTCGCGACGGCGCGCTCTACGTGCAGTCGCACCGCTGGGCGCTCGCGAAATGGTGGCCCGAGAGCTGGGCCGCGATCTGGCTGCGCGAGCCCGACGTGCGTGTGCGCATCGGCGAGCGCATCTACGAGCTGCGAGCGGCGCGCGTGACCGACGCCGCGCTGCGCGAGACGATGCTGATGGAGCGCGGCTACGACCCCGTTCCGGACGGCATCGTGCTGTTCCGCTTCGAGCCGAGGAGTCAGGCGCCGGGCAGCGCGTCGCCGTAGCGGCCGCGGCTGCGTCGAGAGTGCGCGGCGGCCGCGCGCGTCAGCGCAGCGTGGGACGATCGCGCAGCTCGTTGGGGTCTGCGGCGGCGGGCGGGAAGTGCTGCGCGAGCAGCGCGCCGACTGCGCGCACGCCCGCGACGCCGCCCTCCTCGAAGCGGCCGGCGCGGAAGTGCTCCTCCGTCGCGCGGCACGCGGCCTCCCACGCCTCCGGCGCGATCGCAGCCGCGGCGCCGCGATCGGCGACGATCTCGACGTCGTGGTCGGCGAGCAGCACGAAGATCAGCACACCGTTGTTCGCGGGGGTGTCCCAGACGCGCAGCTCCGCGAACGCCTCGATCGCGCGCTCGCGCGCGGTCACTCCGCGCCAGAGCTCGCCCACATCGAGCGCGGCTTCCACCGCGAAGCAGACTTCGGCCGAGTGCTCGACCTCGCACGCGCGGATCGCGGCCTCGATCGCGTCGAGCGTTCGCTCTGGGAAGCGCCGGCGCGCGATCCACGGCGGAGTGATCAGGTGGCGCAGTGCGCGCGCGAAGCTCATCGCGTCACCACCGACCCGAAGCGCCGCCGCCGCCGAAGCCGCCGCCGCCGCCGGAGAAGCCACCACCACCGAAGCCGCCGCCTCCCCACCCGCGAGACGCGCCGCCGAAGCCGCCGAGATGTCCGCCCCGAAGCCGGCGCATCCGGCGCCCGCCGAGCGCGGAGAACAGAACGCCCATCAGCGCGAGCGGAATCGCGAGCAACACGCTGCGCGTCAGCAGCCAGCCGATCGCGAACATCGCGCCGCCCGTCAGCAGCGGGCCGAACACTCTCCCGAAGATCAGCCGGAGGAGGCCGCCGAAGATCGGGATCGCGAACAGCGCGAACGGAAACAGCCGCTCGAGGCCGCCAATGCCGCGCGATTCGTAGTCCCAGTCTTGCTGCGGCGCCGGCAACGGCTCGCCGTCGATCACCGCGAGCATGCGGTCGATGCCTTCGCTCACGCCACCTGAGAAGTCGCCGGCGCGAAAGCGGGGCACGATCGCCTCGTCGATGATGCGATTCGAGAGCGCGTCCGTGAGCGCGCCCTCGAGCCCGTAGCCGACCTCGATGCGGAC
>DASTOI010000759.1:0-3907 GCA_035762585.1 Myxococcota bacterium | reverse complement strand
GTGAAGACGATCAGCGCATCGTCGTACAGGCCGAGCGCGCGGAGCTCGTCGAGAACGCGGCCCACGTGCGCGTCGACGCCGCGAACCTCGGCGGCGTAGAGCTCGCGGAGCCACTCGCGCTCCTCCGGCGTGCGAATCGAGCGCCCGGTGTGCACCGAGGAGTTCTTGCCGTCGAACGCAGAGCCGAACCGCGCGACGAGCGGTGTTACAGGAAGGAATTCGGGCGCGGGCGCATACGGGACGTGCGGCGCGATCCAATGCACCCACAGAAACAGGTCGTCGCCGGCTCGCTCACGCAGCGAGGCCACGGCCGCGGCAGTGACCTCCGGGTCGCTCCAGGCGCGCGTTCGGTTCGCGCGGAGAACGAGCCGGCCCGCCGTCGTCGCGGGGTGGACGGCGCTGCGCGGCGGGCCGAGCTGGTAGCGATCGAAGCCGCGCCCCATCCGCAGCAGCTGGACTTGGTCGCCGAGCGCCGCCGTCGCGTAGCCGCCGCGGCGCATCGCTTCCGCCAGCGTGGCGTGCTCGGCGGGAATCTCGGCGAAGTTGTGATTGACGCCGTGCGTGAGCGCGGAGAGCCCGGTGAACATCGAGACGAACGACGGCACCGTCCACGGCGCCGCGCTGTACGCGCGCTCGAAGACGACGCTGTCGCGCGCGAGCGAATCGAGGTTCGGGGTCCGAGAGGAAGGGGCGTAAGCGCCGATCGCGTCGCGCCGCAGCGTGTCGACCGTCAGCAGAATCACCTTGCGAGGAGCATTCGCCGGGGCGCCCGCGACTGCCGGCGGAGCGCCAGTGGAGGGGCGGGGCGCTCCGAGCACGCCGGCGGCGAGGGTCGTCGCGACGAGCGCGATGCCGATCCACGCGAGGCCGCTGCCGCTCGCGCGCGAAGCGACGAGGATCAGCGCCGCTGCGACCCCGATGGCTGGCGCGGCGCACAGCCAGCTCGCCGGCCCGACCCAAAGGCACGCAAGGGCGGCCGCCGCACCGGCGAGCGCGATCCCGAGCATCGTCACCACGCGGAGCACCTTCGTCTCGTCGGCTAGCCGCTCCGCGAAGAGCCCGGCGCCTGCAGCGGAGAGCAGCGCCACGACGGCGACGAGAGCGGCGTGCGCCGCCGCCGCGAGCGGCGCGTTCTCGAACGTCGAGAGCGCGGTCAACCGGCCGATCCAGGCCAGCGCGAAGCCGCTGATCATTCCGATCGCGAGGCCGCTCGCGACGCCGGCCGAGCGCGTTCGCGACGCGTGCGGCAAGAGCCGCCTCACCGCAAACGCAGCGATTGCGAACGCGACGCCCACGAAGAGGGCGAGCAGAGCGGCGGTCGGCGCGAGCTGGAGCGCGGAATCGATTGCGCCGGCATCGCGCAGAACGGCGAGGCTCGCGTCCAGGCTGGCGATGCACACGACGGCGCTCGCGCCCGCGGTGATCCACGCCGTGCGCGGCGGCAGCCCTCGCTCGCGGATCGCTCGCTCGTCGCTCACGGGCGGACGTCCGCCGGCAGGGCGAGCCGTCTCACCGCGGCGCCAACCTCGCGCCGAGGCGCTCCACGGGGGAAGCTTCGGCGCTGCGCTCGGTCGGCCACGCGTCGGCGAGCTTCGGCTCGATCAGCTTCGCGAACGAGACGAGCAGGCCGCGCGCCGCATCGCGATCGAAGCCTACGAGCGGAGTCGACAGCCGAACCAGCGCGCCATCGCCGCGGCCGTTCGTGAGCCGGCCAGCGACGTGGTCGAGCTGCAGCCGCAGCGTCGAGAGCATCCCGGTCGCGCGGTGCGAGCGGTACCAGAACATCACGAGCTGCTGATTCCCGCCGGATTCGACGAGATACTCCATCGCGCGAGTGCCCGTCTCCGCGTCGGTGACGACGGGCTGCTCGTCGACGACGCGCCAGCCGTGCGCGAGATAACAGGCGCGAGGCGTGTGCTCCGGCGTCCCGCCTCGCTCGGTCCCGTAATAACCGATGTAGACCCAGACGAGCTGGCCGAGCGGATGCAGGTACTCGCGCTGGATGTTGAAGTCGGCGCTCAACATCTCCTCGACGTTGTCGCCGATCGGCGTGTCGACGCCGACGAAGCTCGAGATCTCGAACGGGATCGAGCGCAGCGACTCGGCCTGCGGCTCGAGGCGCGCGCGCAGCTGAAGCGCCCACGCGACGCCGCCCGCGACCAGCAGCAGCAGCAGCGCGAGGGCGGTCGCGAGTCGCTCAGACATCGGCGATCACCTCCTCTTCCCGCTTTCCGAGCTCGAGCGACGCCACGGTGATGACGGTCGCGATCAGCCAGACGCCGTGAACGAGCAGCTGGCGCGCGACGCCCGGCGCGCCCGCATTCGCGAGCCCGACCGCCGCCATCACGGCGGCGAGCTGCACCGGCAGGCCGAGCATCGCGAGCTGCGCGCCGCGCCGGACCGCGCCTTGCCAGCTCCCGCCGGTGCGCGCGTCGCTGTACCAGCCAAGGCCCGCGAACATCGCGACCAAGCGCAGCCCGCTGTCCCAGGGGCCGAGCTCGAGGGGCGGGCTCGGCGTTCCGAGCAGCGCCTCCGCGAACGCCTGCCACACGAGCTCGAGGCCGAACGCGCCGCTGATGACGCTCGGCAGCGGCACGACGAAGAACGCGAGTGCCGCTGGCGCCAGCGAGGCGGCTCCCGTGAAGCGCAGAAACCCGATGATTCCCATCGGGATCGAGAGGCGGCCGAAGCGCTCGAGATCGACCGCGAGCGCGAGGACTTCCACGGCGAGCGCGCCGGCGATCCAGAGCAGGCCCGCGGTGCGATCGGGCGCGGTCGGCGGCACGGCGCGCGCGGCAACGAGCAGGAGAGGGGGGAATGCGAGTGCGTAGGCGGCCTCGGGCGTCGCGGCGATGTGCGCCGCCCATTCCATGAGCGCCGCCGAGAGCCCGAATGCGAGTCCGATTCCGACGAGAAGGGTCGCCATGGCTCAACCGACGCGTCCGACCGACCCCAACACCGGGAGCGCGAGCTCTTCTTCGATCTGCGACGCGGACACGATCACCGGGTCGATCAGCTCGAGCAGAACCGCGAGGCCGGCTGCCGCCGCCAACGACGCGGCGATCCCTGCGAGCAAGTAAGTGAGGCGGGTGCGCTCGGGCTCGGACGGCGGAACCGCGCGGTCGATCACCTCGACGCGCGCGCCTTGCTGCGCGGACTCGACGCTTCGCGACAGCTCGGCGTTCTGGAGCTTGCGCAGGTTCTCGACGTAGGTGTCCTGCAGCACCGTGATCTTCTGCGTCAGCGCGGCCATCTCTTCCTCGCGCTGCGCGGTCCGGCCGACGCGCAGCTCGAGATCGGCGCTCTCGGCGTCGATGCGCGCGATCTGAGCCTTGATGTCCGCGACCTCTTTGCGCGCCGTACGCAGCGCCGCTTCCTCGGCCGGGTCTTCGTTCGGCTTGCCGCCGCTCTTCACCTCCGCTTCCAGCGTTTCGATCTGCCGGCGCAGCGCAATCACGTTCGGATGCTCTTCGGTGTTCGCAGCGAGCTCCGCCATCAGCTTCGCGCGCAGCGCCGAGAGCCGTGAGTAGGGAGACGAGGGGTTGTTCAGATCGCCGAGACTCTCCAGATCGCCGAGCCGCGTCTCCGCCGGACCGAGCTGTGTGATGAGCGTTTGCCGCTGGAGCGCGAGGCGCTCGAGCTTCGCGTTGTTCGTTCCGAGCTCGGTCGGGAGCTCGCCGCGGTACTTCTCCTTGAACTCGGCGAGCAGGCGCTCCTGCTCGCGCAGGTCGCGATCGGAGCGCTCGAGCTCCGCGCGCATGAAGTCGGCCGCGGCCGCCGCCTGCTGGCCGCGCAGTCGGCTCGCCGCGGCGACGAACAGCGTCGCGAGCTCGTTGGCCATCTGCGCCGCGGTCCCTGGGTTGTTGTCGGAGAACGAGACGGTGTAGACGCTCGCTGCGGTGCCGCG
>DASTOI010000758.1:0-2408 GCA_035762585.1 Myxococcota bacterium | reverse complement strand
GACGCCGCCCGCCAGTACGCGTTCCTGCCGTTCGGTGGACTCTCCCTCCAGATCGCCCGCGCGGAGGGCTCGTACTTCGTCACCGCGGACGGCCGGCGCATCCTCGACGCTGCGGGCGGCGCGATCGCAGCGAACATCGGCCACGGGCATCCCGAAGTCGTCGAGGCCGCGGCGCGTGCGCTCGCCGAGGTGAGCTACGTCGTGCCGCCGTTCGTCACCGAGCACCGCGCGCGGCTGGTCGAGCGGCTGCGGCGCGCGTGGCTGCCGGCCGGGCTCACGCGCTGCATCTTCGCGAGCGGCGGCTCCGAGGCGGTCGACCTCGCGCTGCGCATCGCGCGCCAGCACTTCGTCGCGCGGGGCGAGCCGCAGCGCTTCAAGGTGATCGGCCGTGAGCTGAGTTATCACGGGACGACGTTCTCGACACTCGACGTCGGCGCGCACGCGAAGCGCCGCAAGGGCCTCGAGCCGTGGCTGCACGATTGGCCGAAGGCGCCGGCTTGTTATGCGCTGCGCTGCGCCGCGTGCCGCGGCGAGAGCGCCTGCAATCTGCGCTGCGCGGACGGCGTGGCCGACGCGATCGAGCGCGCCGGCGCGGAGAGCGTCGCGGCGGTGATCCTCGAGCCGATCGGCGGCTCGACTGCGGGCGCGCTCGTTCCGCCCGACGGCTACCTGCCGCGCGTCGCGGAGATCTGCCGCCGCTACGGCGTGCTCTTGATCGCCGACGAGGTGATGTGCGGCTTCGGCCGCACCGGCGCGAAGTTCGCGGTCGACCACTTCGGCGTGACGCCGGACCTGATGATCGCCGGGAAGGGGCTCGCTGCCGGGTACGCGCCGATGAGCGGCGTCTACGCGAGCGAGGCCGTCGCCGCGCCGATCGGCGCCGCCGGCATGGAGGTCATGTACTACACGTACAGCGCGCATCCGGCGGCGTGCGCGATCGCGGACAAGGTGCTCGAGATCATGGAGCGCGATGGGCTCGTCGCGCGCGCGGCAGCGGGCGGTGCGCGCCTGCGCCGGCGGCTCGAGGCGGAGCTCGGCGATCACCCGCACGTGGCCGAGATTCGCGGGCGCGGGTTGTTATTGGCGATCGAGCTGGTGCGCGATCGCGCGACGGGCGAGCCGTTCCCTGCCGAGGCGCGAGCCGGCGCGGCCGTGGTCGGCGCCGGCCTCGCGCATGGCGCGTTCTTCTACCCGGGCGGCTGCGCGCCCGCGCAGGACGTCGTCGTGCTCGGCCCGCCGCTGAACGCGAGCGACGCCGAGCTCGACGAGTGCGCCGCGCTGCTGCGCAAATCGCTCGACGCTGCGCTCGCCCGCATCGGCGCCAAGGGCTGAGCCCGAATGCGGGAGTGGGTGCGCCATCAGGTCGCGCGCCGCCCGTGGTGGATGAACGGGCTGCTGCTGTTCAGCGCGTTCATGGCGTTCATCTACGTGCCGTGGGATTTTTCGATGAAGCCCGTGCGGTACGACGCGGAGGTGTGGTTCGGCGTCCGTTTCCACGGCTGGTGGGCGAAGCTGCTCGAGCCGCCGCACTGGCTCGTGTACGGGCTCGGCACCTACGGCTTTTGGCGCATGAGTGCGTGGATGTGGCCGTGGTCGGCGCTCTACGCAGCGCAAGTGTCGTTCTCGATGCTGGTGTGGCCGCTGCTCTACCGGCGGGAGACGACGTCGATCGTGCTCGGCGGCATCGGCGCGCTCGCGTTCGCCGCGATCGCGCGCGAGCTGTGGCAGGCGCGCGAAGCGTTCCAGCCGCCGCGCCGCTCGCTGCGCGAGCGCTACGGCGAGTGGGCAGTGATTACGGGCGCCTCTTCCGGCATCGGCGCCGAGTTCTCGCGCGCGCTCGCGCGCGACGGCGTCTCGCTCGTGCTCGCCGCGCGCCGCGCGGACAAGCTCGAGGCGCTCGCGAAGGAGCTGCGCGAGGAGACGGGCGTGCGCGTGCGCTGCGTCGCGTGCGATCTCGCGAGCGAAGCCGGCGTGCGGGCGCTGCTCGAAGCGTGCGCCGACCTCGAGATCGCGCTGCTCGTGAACAACGCGGGCGCCGGCTACGTCGGGCGCTTCCACGAACAGGAGCCGGCGCGGCTCGCCGCGATGGTGCAGCTCAACTGCGCGGCGCCGGTCGCGCTCACCGCCGCGCTGCTCCCGAAGCTCGTCGCGCGCAAACGCGGCGCCGTGATCTTCACCGGCTCGGTCTCGGGCTCGCAGCCTCTGCCGCTGCACTCGCTCTACAGCGCGACGAAGGCGTTCGACAACTTCCTGGGCGAGTCATTATGGGGCGAGCTGCAGGGCACGGGCGTCGACGTGCTCTCGCTGCTACCCGGCTCGACCGAGACCGAGTTCGCCGCGCGCGCCGACGAGCTGCCGCACGCCGGCGCCACCGCCGCCGAAGTCGTCGCCGACGCGCTCGCCGCGCT
>DASTOI010000757.1:0-6583 GCA_035762585.1 Myxococcota bacterium | reverse complement strand
GCGCGGCATGAACGAGGCGCGCGAGCAGGAAGCGGCCGAGGGCCCGCCGCAGCGTGCGACGCGCGGGCTTCTCCAGCACGCGCTCCCGTGGCTGATCACGATCGCGTGCTTCGCGTACCTCTACTTCCGCATCGGCGGCCGCGCGCCGGCCGGCCAGAGCGTGCCGGCCTACCTCGCTTCGATCTTCGCCGGCGTCGACTGGCCCGCGTGGCTCGCGCTGATGATCCCGTACTCGCTGCTCTACCTGCTGATCGACACCGCGGTGTTATGGCGCGTCGTCGGCTGGTTCAACACGCGCGTCTCGTATCGCGAGCTGCTGCCGATTCGCGCGAGCGCGTACATCATCTCGATCCTGAACGAGCAGGTCGGCAAGGGCGCGATCGGCTGGTACCTGAACCGGCGCCACGGCGTGCCGGGCTGGCAGGTCGCGTCGAGCATGCTGTTCATCATGCTGTGCGAGCCGCTCTATCTGTTGTTATGGGCGGTCGCGGGCGTCCAGCTGACCTGGGAGCGAGTGCCGGAGCTGTTTCACGCGATCCCGGCGATCGCGCTGGCGGCAGTCGCGCTGGTCGCCGGCATCTGGGCGTTCTTCCGGCTGCCCGCGTTCGCGAGCGCCTCGCTGCGCGAGCGCCAGATCTTCCACGCGTTCCGCCGTGCAGCGCCGTGGCAGTACCTGACCATCCTGTTGATGCGCTCGCCGGCGCTGCTCGCGGCGGTCTTCGTCTACTCGCGCTCGGCGGCGTTGTTCGGCGTCGAGATCCCGCTCGCGGACATGCTCGGCTTCCTGCCGGTGATCTTCTTCGGGACGTTCATCCCGGGGCCGTTCCGCGCCGCCGCCGTGACGATGTGGACCGTGCTGTTTCCCGAGCACACCGGGCAGATGGCGGTGTTCGGGCTCGTGATGCACAACTTCTTCGTGCTCTTCAACGCGGCGATCGGCGCGATCTTCCTGCCAAAGGCGAACCGCGAGCTCGCGCGAGCCTAATTGCTCTCGCCGGCAGGAACCTGCGGCTGCTCGAGCTCGAGCACGATCGGCACGGGCTCGACGCCGGGCCGCACCCAGAGCGCCGGCTCGCGAAACGCCCCCGGCTGTCGCGCCGCCGCTTCGCGCAGCGTCTCCTCGGACGCCGCGAAATCCCAGCTCACGTTCAGGTGCGGCCGCTCGGTCAGCGCGATGACGAGGTCGCCGATGTAGTTCACGCGGCCGGGCTGGAGCTCGAAGTACAGCTCCGGCTCCGGAACGCGCATCGACGCGACGTTGAAGTAGCCGGTGTCGATCCGCCTCAGGTAGTACGCGCCCGGCTCGACTTCGATCAGAACCGGCTTGCTGCCGCGTCCGATCACGACGTCCTTGCCGGAGGCGCGGTTGCGAAGCCGAACGCTCTTCAGCATCAGCAGCTCGTTCGCGTGAAGGCGTGTCAGGAGCCAGGTCGTGGGCGGCGTGGGCGGCTCGGCGTACGCGGGCACCGCGAGGAGAGCTGCAACGAAGAGCGCGAGCCAGCACCGGGACATGCGCGCCCATAATGACAGCTGGAAATGCCGCGGCGGTGGCGTTTTGTCGCGGCTGACCCTGCTCTCCTCGGTGCCGTGAGGTCGAGGGCCTCAGCGCCAGTGCGCCGTGCCACCCGGCGCGCGCTCGGGCCGGGCACGTGCGCTGCATCAAGCCGCGCAGCGGAGGCACTCTCGTCGTGGCCAAAGCCCAGTCGCCAGACAATCTCGTCCGCAATGTCTTCTTGCTGATGCTGATCGGCATCACCGTCGAGATCATCGTGATGGTGATCCTGCCGCGCCTCGGATTCTGAGCGCGGCGAGGAGACCGACTCAGAATGCGCGATCGGCGCGCGCCGAGGGTCCGCGGTACGCGGAGGCCACTGTTCGACTTCGCTCGGCCCCGAGGACGCCGCCTCGCTGCGGCGCTTTGCGCCGCTTGCTACGCGGCGCTCTGGCGGGCGCGCCACAGCGCGAGGCCGCGATCGGCCATCGACGCGCACGAGCTCGCGACCAGCGTCCAGCCGAGCGCGCGCACGAGGCCGTTCGCGGGCCAGCCGAGCGCGAGCCCGTCGCGCACGACCGGGATCCCGAGCAGCACGAAGTACGCGATGCCGTTCCAGCGCCCGAGCGCGCTCGCGCGCAGCGTCCGGCCGGCGAGCGCGCGCGAATCGAGCGCGTACTGCGTGAACGCCGCTAGCACGAGCAGCGGAAGCGGCGCGGGCACGAGGCCGAGCAGCGCGAGTGCGGCGAGCCCGGCCGCGACGAACGTGGCGTCGGTCGCGTGATCGAGGAAGCCGCCGAGCGGGCTCGCCTCGCCGAAGCGCCGCGCGACGCGCCCGTCCGCGAGATCGCTCGCGACCGCGAGCGCGAAGCACGCGAGCGCGAGCTGCGCCGCGTGCGTGCAGATCGCCCACGCGAGCAGCGGCGCGAGCGCGAGGCGCGCGAGCGTCAGCGCGTTGGCGCGCGTCGCGAGCTTCGAGAGCGCCGGCGGCAGATCGGATCCGCGCCGTCGAGCAGGATCTGCAGGCGGCATCGCGGCGCAGCGTAACGACCGCAACAGCAGCCGAACCCTGAGCGCCGCTAACGTGCGCGCCTTCTCGGAGGCTCGATGCGCTCGCTGCTCGTGGTCCTGCTCGCGCTGACGCCGCTGCTCGCCGCCTGTCCATCGCGCGATTCCGACCCGCAGGCCGCGCTCGTGAAGCGCGGCAAGGTGGTGTTCGAGACGAACTGCATCGCGTGCCACTCGCCCGATCCGCGCAAGGACGGCCCGGTCGGGCCCGCGAATGCGTGCGCGTCGCTCGAGCTGCTCGAGGCGAAGGTGATTCGCAACGAGTACCCACCCGGCTACGCGCCGAAGCGCGACACGCGCGCGATGGCGCCCCTTCCGTATCTCGAGAAGGAGATGCCCGCGCTGGCGGCTTACTTGCAGTCGCTCGGCTGCGAGTGACGCGTGAGCGAGGCTGCGCGTGAGATCGTCGTCTACGGGATCGCCGACAGCGTGTACGTGCAGATCGCGCGCCTCACATTGCGAGAGAAGGGCGTCCCCCACCGCGTCGAGCCCGTCGATCCGTTCGTTCCCGGCGGCGCGCCGGCCGCGCACCTCGCGCGCCAGCCGTTCGGGAAGATTCCGGCCTTCCGTCACGGCGACTTCGCGCTGTACGAGACGACGGCGATCGCGCGCTACGTCGATGAAGCGTTCGCCGGGCCGCGCCTTCAGCCTGAGAGCCCGAGCGCCCGAGCGCGCATGAATCAGGCGATTGCGATCCTCGACGCGTACGCGTACCGCACGCTCGTCTGGGACCTCTACGTCGAGCGCTGCGTGAAACGGGAGCGCGCGGACGAGGCGCGCATCGCGAGCGCGCTGCCGCGCGCGGCAACTTGTCTGCGCGCGCTCAGCGACCTCGCGCCGAGCGCGGAGTGGCTCGCCGGCGACGAGCTGACGCTCGCCGACTTCCACGCCGCGCCGATCTTCGCGTACTTCGCCCTCGCGCCCGAGAGCGCGGCGCTGTTCGGATCGCAACCTCGCTTGTCGCGCTGGTGGAAGCGCATGCGCGCACGGCCGAGCGTGCGCGAGATCGGTCCCACCGAGTCTCGGTAGGCGCTGACGCCGTCGGCTTCGCGCCGCGAACAAGTCACCAATCCGGGGACGTTCATACCTGGCGGTGACTTTGGGGGACACTCTCGAGGACTGTCCCTCATGTCACCGGGAAGTATGAACGTCCCCGGAGTGGTGACTTTCCGCGGGGTCAGCTCGCGCGCATCACGGGCGCGAGCGGCTTGGGCTCGGGCGGCTGCGAGTAGAACTGCGCGGCGAACTTCCGGTAGATCGTGATCGGCTGCTCGCCCTCGGTGAGCGCGGGGCGCGCGACGTAGCGCTTGCGGCTCCAGATCGGGACGTCGGCCATCAGATCCGACGTGTAGCCGCGCACGAACAGCGGGCGCAGCAGCGGCGTCAGGAACGGAATCTTCCAGCGGCGCACGCGCGCGGCGAAGTTCAGCTCGACGGTCTCGGCGTCGATCGGCGTCGGCATCACCAACAAGTCCGCCTGCACGTCGATGCTCGGCAGACGAGCGCACACGCGCGAGAAGCCGAGTCCGAACACCTCGGCCGAGAACGCGAGCGCGGCGCGGCGGCGCGGCATGCCGAGGAAGTCGAGGCTGCGATCCATCGCGTAGTCGACGCGCAGCACGTGGCCGTCGACGCGCGGTTCGCTCGTCGTGCGCGCGTTCCCGTAGCCGTGCGTCGGGCCGAAGTGCACGAGGTCCGAGCTGTTCTCGCAGATCTCCTGCGGGTGGCCGCGGAACGTGGAGCGCCGGAACGCGTAGGCGGTGTAGTCAGGCTCGTCGAGCGCGGGCGGCTCCCACGTCGGCTCCTCGCCCTCCGCGTGCCAGTACGCGAGCACGACGCCTTGGCGCTCGAGCAGCGGCAGGCTGCGCAGGCGCGCGCGCGGCGGCGTGCGGCCGTCTGGCGTCGCGACGCACGCGCCGTCGCGCGCGTACTCGAAGCCGTGGAACGGGCAGCGCAGGTGATCGCCGCAGATCTTCCCGCCGCCGAGATGCGCGCCCAGGTGCGGGCAGTAGGCATCGCTCATCACCGGCGCGCCGGAGGCGGTGCGCCATAACACCCACTCGCGCTCGAAGTAGCGCTTCTCGAGCACGCGGCCCGGCTTCAATTCTCTCGTCGTCGCGACGCAGAACCAGCCGTTCGGGATCGCTTGGAAGGGGACGGTCACGCGCGGGGCCTCGGTCGAAAGGGCGCAAGTTAAGCGCCATTCCTCCGGATCGCCTGCGCGCCGTCCCCATAGCCGCGCACGCGCCAGCGCTGCCAAGCGAGGCGCAGGCAGCGCGCGGCGCGCTCGAGCCACGGCGCGCGCACGCGCTCCACCTCGCGGCCGCCGCGCGAGCGCACCGCGACGTCGCCGACGATCGCGAGCTCCTCGCCGCTCGCGAGCAGCACGCGCTCGGGCGCCGCCGCGGCGAGGGCATCACTCGCGCACGTGATGCGCACCGGCATCGCCTCGCGATAGCGCTCGGCGATCGCGCGCAGCCGCTCGCTGCGCTCGAACGCGCCCGCCGTGGCCTCGCGGATTGCGAGCCGCGGAGCGCCGCCTTCGATCACGACGTCGAGCACCGCGCCGAGCCGATCGGGGCGATCTTCGGCGTCGAGCTTTCCCTGCAGCCAGAGGCAGCGATAGCCGCGGCAGATCTGCGGGCGCCGCGCGTAGATCGTGCAGCCGCGCTCCGAGACTGCGGCGCACGCGACGCCGCCGAGCTTGCGCAGCTCGTCGACCCTGAGAACCGTGCAGCACAACGTGCAATCGCCGCAGGAGCGCTCGGCCGCCTGCGGCGATTGCGTGGGATCGCTCAGGTCGCTGGACCTAAGAGTTGATGGCGATGCCCACGGCGTAGAGCGCGAGGGCGACGAGGACGCCGTAATGGATCACGCCCGACACGGTCGTCAGATACTTCTGGCGCGCCGGCGCCGCCGGGCCCACGACCGCATTCAGCTCGAGCGCGAGGACGATCACCGCGAATACGCTCCAGTAGACGAGATCTCGTTCGCCGGCGAGGAAGCTGCCAGGTGCATGCGAAGCGGAGCCCATGAAGAGCAACATCGGGATCGAGAACAGCGTATTCGTGCGCGAGGCGCGGCCCGCGAGCGCCGCCTTGTCCGGCGTCCCGTCGACCGGCTTCCCGCCGGCCGCGACCTGCTCCGCGCTCTTGATCACGAAGTCGCGCTGTGCGGGCCAGATGATGAACCAGACGTTGAACCACATCAGCGTGCCGAGCAGGCCGCCGGTGAGGATGCGTGTCATGTACGGATCGCTGAGCAGCACGCCGTGTCCGAGCTTCATCAGCACGATCAGCCAGCCGCTCAGGAACGTGAACATCGCGCCCCAGCGGAACCACCACATCGCGTTCGGCACGAGGCCGCGCGTCATCACGCCCTTCACGCCGCCGCCGAGCTCGGTGCCGAAGAACGGCGTCTGCACGAGGTTGAAGTAGTAGAGCATGCCGATCCAGACGATGCCGGAGAGGAAGTGGATCCAGCGGAAGAGGAACTCGATGTACTGAGTGAGCGCGCTGTCCATGACGTGGCCTCCCGCGATTAGGGTGGGGTGCGCAGTGGCGCGCATTCTATGGCGATGCCGGGCGCGATTGAAGGCCCCATCGCGCGAAATCGCGAAGTGCCGATCGCTCAGGTTCCGCTCACAGTGGAGGCGGGCGTCAGCCCTGTGCCCACCTGGGAACGCGTTCGAGGATGCGGCCCCAGCCGAGCCGAGCGCAGAGTGCGGTGAACGCCGCCCGGTCGGCGCCGCGCCACGCCGTCTCTTCGACCTGCACGCTGAAGCCGGGCACGTCGCGCACGAGCGTCGCGAGCTCGCGGACGCGCAGCGCCTGCGCGCGGTGCGCGCGCCAGCTCGCGGCGAGCTTGTCGGCGCCGCGCACCGGGACGCCGGCCCAGCGCGCAGGGTCTTCCGGGATCGCGTCGAGCGAGCCGAACGCGGCGAGCGCGGCGGCCGCGCCCTTCGCGCCGAAACCGGGCACTCCGGGCAGGTTGTCGACCTTGTCGCCGAGCAGCGCCAGGAAG
>DASTOI010000756.1:0-3070 GCA_035762585.1 Myxococcota bacterium | reverse complement strand
GCGCTTCGACTGCGAGCCAGAGAAGCTCGGCATCGCGCTCGTGAACGCGTACTACGAAGTGAAGGCGGCGGGGTTGCTGTAACGGGCGTCCGACCGTTCGCCGTCACGCGAGCGGAATCAACCGCGACGCGCGCAGCTTCTTGTCGCGAGTCAGGAGTGGGATGCGGTGAGCGATGCTCGTCGCGGCGATCAGCTCGTCCGCTGGGTCGACTCGAACGTCGAGACGGAAAATCTCGCGGCATACCTCGAGGCTGAGCGGCCACGTGTGCACGCGCGCGAGGATCCGCGTGAGCTCGACGTCGTCGAGATCGAGCTCGATGCGACCGAGCTGCGCGAGCTTGGCGATCTCCCAGAGCACGATTCCGGAGATGCTCCAGTCCTCTCCATCGAGCAGGCGCCGCTCGCGCGGGCTGAGCCGGCCGCCGAGAGCGTGGAGCAAGACGTGCGTGTCAAGATTCAACATTCCAGTGCACGCCCGTCGAGAGAATGTCCCCGCGAATCGTCAGCTTGCCGCGCAGTGCCCCGATCAGCTCCTTGGAATCGGATTCGATCGGCACGAGCTTCGCTACCGGCTTCCCGTGCTTCGTGATCACGAGGCCTTCCGGGCCGACCCGATCGAGCAGGGCGAGGCATTGCTCTTTGAACTTGGCGGCTGCGATTCGTTTCATGTCCACAGACTACGTCTGGTCATAAATTGTGACCAGTCCCGCCTCGCGATTACCGGCCCAGCTTCGCGACCCGCTCGAGCACGCCGTCGATCTCGCGCTCGGAGCGCGCGAACAGGAACGGCAGGATCTCGATCACGGTGGCGCCGGCTTCGAGCGCGGGCTCGAGGCCGGCGGCGAGCGTCGCCTCGAGGTCGAGGCGGCCGGCGCTGCTCGGGCGCGGCGGGATGTGCGCGCGCACTTGGAGCTCGTTCGGGTCGCGGCCGGCGCGCGTGAACGCGGCGCGCAGCGCGCCCACGCCCTCCGCGATGTCGGCCGGATCCTGAGAGATCGGGATCCAGCCGACGCCGAGCTCGGCGATGCGCTTGCAGTTCACCTCGGTCGGCGCGATTCCGAACCAGAGCGGCGGGCCGCCCTTCTGCAGTGGGAACGGCTTCGAGTAGAGGCCGCGCACGTCGACCGTCTCGCCCTGATAAGTGGCGGGCGCGTTCGTCCAGAGATCGCGGCACGCGCGCATCTGCTCGGCGAGCCGCACGCCGCGGCTCTCGAACGGAATGCCGGACGCGTCGTACTCCTCGCGCTGCCAGCCCGTGCCGACGCCGAGATCGAGACGCCCGTTCGAGAGCAGGTCGAGCGTGGCGGCCTGCTTCGCGAGCAGCACCGCCGGGCGCAGCGGCGCGATCAGCACGCTCATCGAGAGCCGGATGCGCTGCGTCACCGCGGCGAACGCCGACATCGCGACGATCGGCTCGAACCACGGGTACTCGGGCGGGCTCGGGAACGGGCCGTACGGGTAGCGATCGGTGCGCGTGCCCATGACGACGTGGTCGGTCATCACGACCTGGTCGATGCCAAGGAGGTCTGCGCGGCGCACGACTTCCGAGACTCGACGGAAGTCGCCGCCGAGGACGTTTTCGAGACCGTAGAGGCCTACGGATGTGCGGATGGTCATGTTGCGTCTCCTGGTGCGTGGGTCGGCGGCTCGTCTCGCCTCGGGTTTTCCTTTTGCTTCGCTCGCCTCCGAAGACTCCGGCTCGCTGCGCGCCGCGACACGCATCCGAGACGCACCTCGTTGGGCGCTCGCGGCTTGCGGAGCTTGCTTCGCGCGGGTTGCTGACTCGTCATCGAGGTCGTTCCAGCTTCAGTGGCGGTGCGGGCGAATTGCGATCCGAGCCGTGCCCTCAGCCGACGAGCGGCAGGTCTTGAGTCCAGTCGAGCACGAGCTCGCGGCGCGCGAAGCGCCAGGCGCCGGCGTCGCGGCGGTACTGGTCCTGATAACGGACGCCCATGTCGAGCTTTCGCTTCATTCCTTCGCGCGTGTAGACGTGGCGCGCGACGCAGTAGGTCTCGCCGCTCGCAGAGTCGCCGCGCAGCTCGACGAGCTGGTTGTGCACGCAGTGCTGCGTCGTTTCGTACTGCTCGATCAGGCGGATGCCCTTCTCGATCTCGGCGCGCGCCTTCATCTCGTAGCCGGGGCCGCACAAGACGCCGTCGGGTGTGAACAGCGCGACGAACGACGCGTAGTCGCGTCGATCGACCGCGCGTGCGTAGCGCGCGGCCAGCTCCTGCAGTGCGAGGCGATCTTCGAGCGCCGTGGCCATCGCGTCTCCGAGAAGAGGCGCACCCTAGCGCGGCGGCTCGCCGCGATCGCAACGCGCGTGCGCGTACTCCGACGAGCCGTGCGCCGAATCCCCTTGTCGGAGCCGCCTCCCGCGCGGCACTCTGCGCGGATGACGAACCTGATCGCGAGCACTCGGTCGGGCCCGGTGCGCGGCCGCGAGAAGAATGGCGTGCTGCTGTTCGCGGGCATTCCGTACGCGGCGCCGCCGGTCGGCGAGCGGCGCTTCCGTGCGCCGGAGCCGCCCGACGACTGGCGCGAAATCCGCGAAGCCACGCGTTTCGGCCCCGCGGCGCCCCAGCTGCCGGGCGAAGGCGTGGTCGGCAATCCGGCCGTGCGCTGGGACGAGGGCGGTTGCCTCACGCTGAACGTCGCGACGCCGGCCTGCGATGACGCCGGCCGGCCCGTGCTCGTGTGGATCCACGGCGGCGGCTTCCGCACGGGGCAGGGCGCGATTCCGTGGTACGACGGCAGCTCGTTCGCACGGGGCGGCGTGGTCGTCGTCTCGATCAACTACCGGCTCGGCGCGCTCGGCTTCGCGCAGCTCGATGCGATCGGCGGCAGTGATTATGCCGACAGCGGCTCCGTGGGGATCCAAGACCAGCTCGCCGCGCTGCGCTGGGTGCAAGGCAACATCGCGAGCTTCGGCGGCGACCCGGCGCGCGTGACGATCGCGGGCGAGTCCGCGGGCGGCATGAGCGTCGGCATCCTGCTCGGCAGCGCGGGCGCGAGCGGCCTGTTCCGCGGCGCGATCCCGCAGAGCGGCGCAGCGCAGCACGTGCTCTCG
>DASTOI010000755.1:0-6783 GCA_035762585.1 Myxococcota bacterium | reverse complement strand
CGTCGGGCCCGTCCGACTCGCGTCCTGGTTCGAACGGCCCCTTCCGAGGCGAGCTGGGCGATGCGCTGGAAGGATCGATTCGCACGGTCGGCATCATCAAATGGCCGGGAAAGATTGCGCCGCGAGTCAGCAACGAGATGGTTTCGGTCCACGACGTCTTCCCGACGCTCGCAGGCTTCATCGGCGCGAAGGTTCCTACAGACCGCCCCATCGACGGCGTCGATCAAGGCGCGTTCTTTACCGGGAAGCAGGAGAAATCCAACCGCGAGAGCTTGCTCACGTTCATCGGCGAGGAGCTCGCAGCCGTGCGCTGGCGGCAATACCGGCTCTATCCCCAGGAGTTCGTCAGCACCACCGGAAACCCCGCGATGTACGGCCTCGCTGGCCGGCGTGCAGAAGGCAACGGCTTCCCTGCTGTTTTCAACATCGAGGCAGACCCGCGCGAGGAAGTCAACATCCTTGGCACGAGCGCCTGGGTGGTGGCCCCGTATTTGAGGCTGATCGCCGAGTACCAGAAGTCACTCGAGAAGTACCCCAATCCCAAAGCGGTCAATCTCACGCAGTTTGGGAAGTGAGCGTCGTGAAGCTGGCGCTCGTTGCGCTGATTCTTGGTGTCGCCACTGCCCACGCCGCCGAGGTGGGCCACTTCGCGCCCGGAGTGCTGGGCATTCGTGACTTCGCGATGCCTGAGCCTGGCTTCTACACCGCGATCTACAACTACGGCTACCAGACAGATCGGCTGAACGACTCGAGCGGGCGCGAGCTCGATTCGGTCACGATCGCGTCCGGGCCAGGGCCCGCCGTCACGTTGGGCGTCGACGTAGACGTCGATGTCTACGCGGTTTCACCGACGTTCATCTGGGTCTCGTCGTGGAAGATTCTCGGAGCGAGCTATGGCGCCTACGTGTCGCCGTCGCTCAGCAACACGAGCATCGGCGCCTCCCTCACGAGTCAGACCGGATCCGCTCGCAGCGCGGATGAATCGCAGTTCGGCGTGGGCGACATCTTCGTGCAACCGTTGTGGCTGGGCTGGACCCGAGAGCATTGGGACTTCGCGTTGGGCTACGGCTTCTATGCACCGATCGGCCAGTACGACACCGAGACGGTCACGCTCCCGGTCGTCGGCCCGGTCACGGTCGAAGCCGCAGACAACATCGGGCTCGGGTTCTGGACGCACCAAATCCAAGGCGCCGCGAGCTGGTACCCCTGGCCCGACCGGCGGATGGCCGTGGCGAGCGCCCTGACGTACGAGATACACGGCGAGAAGGAAGACTTCGATCTGACGCCTGGTCAAAATCTCACGCTGAGCTGGGGAGTCAGCCAGTATCTGCCGTTGCGGTCGGATCAAGCGCTCCTGCTCGAAGTCGGTCCGGCCGGTTACAGCAGCTGGCAGGTCACCGACGATTCCGGCAGCGCCGCTGCAAGCTCGACAGTTCGCGACTCCGTCCACGCGGTGGGAGGTCAGGTCGGCTTGAACTACGTCCCCTGGGTGGCGGCGCTGGCCTTCCACTACTTCTACGAGTTCGACTCCGAAGATCGTTTTCAAGGCCAATCGATCGGTTTGAACTTCGCGATCAAGTTCTGAACCGAAAACTGAGGGAGACGTCAGGAAGAAAGTGCCGGGTGCTCTCTCGAGCTCACGCCAGCAGCCGATACGGCGCCTCGAGGAGGTCGCGGACGCTCGCGAGGAAGCGCGCGGCGGGCTCGCCGTCGAGGACGCGGTGATCCCAGGTGAGCGAGAGGCGCATCGCCTTGCGCCGCACCGGGCGCTCGCCTTCCCAGCCGACTTCGTCGCGGATGCGGTTCACGCCGAGGATCCCGGTCTGCGGCGCGTTCAGGATCGGCGTGAACGAATCGACGCCGAACATGCCGAGCGTCGAGACGGTGAACGTGCCGCCGGCGAAGTCGTCCATGCTGAGCTTGCCGTCGCGCGCGGCCGCGGCGAGCCGGCTCGACTCGCGCGCGATCTCCTTCACGGAGAGCGCAGCCGTGTCCCGAATCACCGGCACGACGAGCCCTTCTTCGAGCGCGACGGCGATCCCGACGTGGACGTCGGGCAGCAGCGCGATCTCGTGCTCGCCGAGCACGCTGTTCATGCGCGGATGCTGCGCGAGCGCCTTCGTCACCGCGCGCACGACGAGATCCGTGTAGCTCGGCTTCACGCCCTCGCTCTGCCACTCCGCGACGAGCTGCTCGCGCAGGCGCACCGCGTCGTCCATGCGCACGTCCATGTCCATCGTCAGCTGCGCGGTCGTGCGCAGGCTCTCGAACATCCGCGTCGCGATCGTCTTGCGCATGCCGCGCAGCGGAATCGTCTCGCCCGCGCGCTGCGCCGGCGGCGCAATCGGGGCTCCGATCGGAACGACGCGCAACCGCGGCGCCTTCGCCGCGGCCTCGACGTCGTCCTTGACGATTCGTCCGTTCGGGCCGGAGCCGCGCACGCTCGCGAGGTCGACACCGAGCTCCTCGGCGAGCTTGCGCGCGAGGGGTGAGGCTTTCACGTCGGAAGCGGCCGCCGTGGGGGTGCGCTGCACGGCGTTCGACGCAGCGCGGATGTCGGCTTCGACGATCCGGCCGCCCGGGCCGGTGCCGGCGAGCGCGCTGAAATCGACCTGGAGCTCGCGCGCGAGGCGGCGCGCGGCGGGCGAGGAGAGCACGCGGCCGCCGGCGCCGAGCGCGGCTCGCGCTGCGGCTGCGGCCCCGGCGCCGGCTGGACGCGGCGCAGCCGCCTCCGTAACAAGCGCCGGCGCGCCGGCGGGCACGCTCTGCGCGAGCGCCGAGAGGTCGGCGGGAATCGTCTCCCCCGGCGCGAAGATGAATCCGATCAGGTCGCCCGGCGCGAGCGTCACGTTCTCGGCAACGAGGTGCCTCACGACGCCGCTCGCGTCGGCGTCGACCTCGAGCTCGACCTTCTCGGTCTCGAGCCGATAGAGCAGCGCGCCCTTCTCTACCGCCGCGCCGTCGGCGACGTACCACTGCGCGACGACCCCTTCGGACATCGTCATGCCGACCTTGGTCAGAAAAATCTCAGTGGGCATTGGACTCACTCCCGCGTGACGAGCCAGCCTTCGCGAGCGGCTCGCTGGAGAACGCCCGCGACGTCGATCACCCAAGGGCCGTCGCGCGCGACGCGGAAGATCGCGCGCTGGCCGGGCGCGAGAACGCGCTCGCGCTCGCCGTCGAACGCGAGCGCGCCCGGGCCGGCGATCTCGGCGCGCTCGCCGAACGCGATGCGCCGCACCGAGCGCACGCGCACCTCGCGAAACAGGCCCGGCGCGATCGGCGCGCGCACGCGCACGCCGGCCTCGCCGCCGAGCTCGAGCAGCAGCGCGGCGTCCTCATCGTCCGCGAGCGGCTCGAGCATCCCGCCGATCGACGTCATGCCGACGCCGGCGGGATCCGCGCGGGTCAGCATCGCGAGTCCGAGGCGGTCGGCGTCGAGCAGCGCGCGGGCGCCGACGAAGCGGTCGCGCGTCTGCACGGCGTCGATCAGCGCGAGATCGGGCGGCTCGCCGTCGATCTCGATCGTGATTGCCTTCGCGCGGCGCGCGCACTCGCGCAGTGGGGCGCGGCCGGTCGCGACGAAGCCGGCGGCGAGCCCCGCGAGCGTCGCCTCGACGAAGCGCGGGAACGCGTTGTTGGTGCCCGTCGAGACCGGAACGAGCGGCGCGTCGCGCCAGCCCAGCGCGAACGCGCGATTCGTCCCGTCGCCGCCGAGCGTGATCACCGCGCCGCAGCCGGCCTCGCGCAGCGAGACGGCGCCGCGCCGCGTGTCGAGCGCCGAGCCGGTGAGCGGCGACGCCACTTCCTGCGCGTCGATCTCGCCGGCGAGCTCCGCGAGCGCGTTCGCGGCGAGGTCGTGCGTGTCGGGAACGAAGCGGAAGCTGCGCGCACCCGCGGCGAGCGCGCCGACCACGGCGCGGCGCACGATCGCCTGCTTCTCCTGGTTGTCGAACACCGACGCGCGCGCGACCAGCCGGCGCACGTCCTTGCCGGACGCGGGATTGCAGCAGATGCCGATCGGATTCATCGCGAGCGCCCGCGCCTGCGCACGAGCGATTAGGCCGCGAGGCCGAGCATGCGCTTCGCCTCGGCGACGATCTTGCCGGCGTCGGGCAGGTAGTGCTTCTCGAGCGCGGGGCTGAACGGAACCGGCGCGAACGGCGCGCCGAGGCGGCCGATCGGCGCGTCGAGATAGTCGAACGCGAGCTCCTGGATCTGCGCGGCGATCTCCGCGCCGAAGCCGCCGAAGCGCACCGCCTCGTGCACGACCAGAGCGCGGTGCGTCTTCTTCACGGACGCGACGACCGTCTCGGTGTCGAACGGCTGCAGCGTGATCGGGTCGATCACCTCCGCGTCGACGCCGCTCTTCGCGAGCTCGTCGGCCGCCTTCACGGCTTCGTGCCGCATGCGGCCGGTCGCGACGATCGTGAAGCTCGAGCCCGGCCGCGCGATCGTGGCCTTCCCGATCGGGATCGCGTACGGCGCCTCCGGGACTTCACCGGTCAACGCCAGCGACACCTTGTTCATGATCACGATCACCGGATTGTCGTCGCGCACGGCGGCGATGATCGCGCCCTTCATGTCGTACGGCGTCGCCGGCATCATCACCTTCAAGCCCGGCAGATGGACGAGCCAGCTCTCGAGGCTCTGGCTGTGCTGCGCGGCGAAGCTCATGCCCGCGCCGGCGAACGTGAGAACCGTTACGGGAAGCTTCGCCTTGCCGCCGAACATGAAGCGCATCTTCGCCATCTGATTGGCGACTTCGTCCATGCACTCCCCTAAGAAGTCCATGAACATGATGTCGACGATCGGACGCAGCCCGGTCGCCGCCGCGCCGACGCCGAGCCCGATGATGCCGCTCTCGCTGATCGGCGTGTCGATCACGCGCTTCGGCCCGAACTCTGCGAGCAGGCCGCGATAACAACCGAACACCGAGCCCGCGCCCGCGACGTCCTCGCCGGCGAGGAACGCCTCGGGGAATTCCTGCAGCGATTGCCGCACGCCTTCGGTGATCGCGAGGACGTAGGGGATCTTGCGCGGACCGGCGGGCGCTTGTTGGGTCGCGGCGGCCATCATTCGTCTCCCTATCGCACGTAGTAGACGTCGTCGGTCAGCGCCGCGGCGTCGGGGAACGGGCTCGCTTCTGCGAATGCGACCGCCTCGGCGGCGTCGGCCTTCACGCGCGCGTGCACGGCGGCGGCCTGCTCTTGCGAGAGCACGCCGAGCTCCGCGAGCCGCGCCTCGAGCAGCGGGATCGGATCGCGCTTCTTCCACGCGATCACCTCTTCGTCGCTGCGATACGCCATGCCCATGCCGCGCACGCCGACGTGGTCGTAGAAGCGATACGTCTTGCACTCGAGCAGCGTCGGCCCGGCGCCGTTGCGCGCGCGCTCGACGGCTTCGGCCGCCGCTTCGTAGACGGCCACCGCGTCCATCCCGTCGACGATCACGCCCGGCATGCCGTAGCCGGCAGCGCGATCCGCGACGTCCTTGATCGCCTGATGGTTCGCCTGCGACGTGTACTCGCCGTAGCCGTTGTTCTCGCACACGAACACGACCGGCAGCTTGTAGAGCGCCGCCATGTTCGCGGCCTCGTGGAACGCGCCCTCGTTCGACGCGCCGTCGCCGAAGAACGTCGCCGCCACCTGCCGCGTGCCGCGGTACTTGTTACTGAAGCCGGCGCCGACCGCGATCGGCGGGCCCGCGCCGACGATGCCGTTGGCGCCGAGCATGCCCACATCGAGATTCGAGATGTGCATGCTGCCGCCCTTGCCCTTGCAGTAGCCGGTCGCGCGGCCGAACAGCTCGGCGTACATCGGCTTGAACTCGCCGCCCTTCGCGACCAGGTGACCGTGGCCGCGGTGCGTGCTCGTGATCTGATCGTCGTCGGTCAGGTTCACCATCACGCCGGCCGCGACGGCTTCTTGGCCGACGTAGAGGTGGAGCGCGCCGGGGATCTTGCCGTTTTCCATCAGCTTTCCGGCCTCTTCCTCGAAGATCCGAATGCGCACCATCCGCTGGTGGAGGTCTCGCAGGACGTCGTCGCTGGGCTGCTGGGCCATGCGCGCTTCGCGCCTCCCGCCTCGGGAGCCGAGGTCGAAAAACGTGTTCAAATCGAGAGCCGACATTACACCGACGGCCGCGATGGAAGCACCGCTGATTTTCGCCGCCGCGTGACCGCGCGGCTCAGGCGGGCGACAGGAACGGGGGTTGCAGCCCCGCCGAACGCAACTGCGTCGCCGCGCCGAGTGCCGGCGAGGCCGCCCGCCCCGCGCTGATCCAGACGCGCCGGGCCTCGCACGGCGATCGCCGATGCGGCCACCACCTCGGATCGAGTTGTTACGGCGCGCTGTGCGAAGCCGTCCGGCTCCGGTCCGCCGCGCCGCGGGCGGTGAGCGGGGGGCGCGCCGCTTGCAGGGAGCGATGGAACCCGCCCGTCCGTCGCAGCGCGCGTGACGAGCGGCACCGAAGCACGACGCGTTCCCGCGAGCTGCTGTGCGTTCTACAAAACGCACGGAAGTGCGGGCACGAAGCGTGTCGTTTGCGCATTAGAAATCGCCGCGTGGGGCATGCTTTTTGCTCCGCCGCAAGAAGATGTCTTCCGGCAGCCACATCCGCGCCTTCTCGACGCACGAAAACCTGCTCGGCGAGGCGAGCGGCGAGGAGCTGTTCGAGAGCTTCGAGCCCACCGAGCGCGTCGAGCTCGCAGCGCCGCTCGTCGTCTACTCGCACCTGCGCTGGAGCTCGGTGTTCCAGCGCCCGCAGCAGCTGATGTCGCGG
>DASTOI010000754.1:0-6652 GCA_035762585.1 Myxococcota bacterium | reverse complement strand
GCCAAGAGCTGCCATGGCAAGCGCCGCTCCAGCGAGGCCGCTCACCCAGGGGAGGTCGCGTCGTGTCATGTCGGATTCCTCCTGTTCGCTCGCGCCCGCCGAAGCGCGGCACGCGGCGCGCTCGAATCAAGCAAGGCGAGTGCCAGGAGCAGGAATGGCGGAGGCTCGCGCGGGGGCTCCCACGTCTGCCGGAATCAGCAGCGACACTGCCGGATCCGGCACGCGCGCTCTTCGCGCGCGCCACGCCCTACCGTGCTCCGCCTCTGCGGCAGCGACACACGGGCGCCAGCTTGCTCGTCGCCGCGTGGCTACTCGATGGCTCTACTCGCTCCCGATCATCGGCGCGATCCTCGGCCATCGGGTCGCCGCGACCACGAGCATATGCGCGCAGGTGAGAATGCCGGCGCGGCGTAAGCGACACGAATGACGGACCGAGAAGGCACTCGCGCTCCTCGAGGTTCACCACGAGACAGCCATCTGCAAGTGCCCGTCCCGCAACGTCTCTGTCCGTACGAATCCGGTCCCCGCTACCAATCAACGAGACGCCCGGTGAGCTTCGCGCTGCCGGGCGTCTTTCGTTTCGCGGTGCGGGGCGGTGCGGGCCGCGAAATGCGAGCCGTCGCCCGGCCAGATTTTCGCTGCCGGCGATCACCCGCTGCGACAATCGTCGCGAGTGGGGAGCGGCGTGGAGAATTCCATGAACCGCGGCCGCACGCGCTCGCCTCGTCTCGCGCTGCGCTGGCTTCTATCGATCGGCCTCGTGGCCGCTGGATCTGCGGCGGCCGCCGCGCCCATCCTTCTCGAGCCGACGCTGATGTGGAGCTCCCTTCCGTCCTTCCCCGAGATCGTGGTCGGAGACGCAACGCTCGCGTACGACCTCTCGTCAAGCGGAATCGAGCTGAGCGCGACGAGTCAGCGCTTGCTAGACGAGCCCACTCCCAATAATGACTTGGTGCAGTTCGGGTTCCTCTTCTCCGTCGACGCGAAGGCGACGATCACCCTCGACTGGAGCCGCCAGTTCCTGCCCGGACAGACACTCGCCTTCTTCCAGGTCGCCGAGGCGGGGACGAACCAGCGCCCGTGGGACGTGAGGCTGGGATATCGCCTCGACTCGGTGACGAGCGAAGGTCCGCCGGGGAGCGGGATGGCCGTGTTCAGCATCCAGCCGGGCACGTACTCGTTGATCGGGAGCGTCCAAAGCCCATGGCCGCTGCTCGATCCGGGCAGCTCACTGATGCTGCAGATGACCGCCGCGCCGATCCCCGAGCCCACGGCGGTGGCCGGCTTCCTCGCGGGCCTCGGGCTCGTCGGGGTCGCCCGCCGCAGGATGCGCGCGCGCGGCTGTTAGGGACGCCGCCGCACCCCCAACGCGCGGACGGGGCTCGACCTGCCTGCGTCCTCCGCTGCCAAACTCGCCGGCGCCTCGGATAGGCTGCGGCCCCGATGCGCTTCTCGCCTCACCCTTTCACGCTCCGCCAGCTCCAGTACGCCGTCGCGGTCGCCGAGGCACGCAGCTTTCGGCGCGGCGCCGCGCGTTGCCACGTGTCGCAGCCCGCGCTCTCGGCGCAGATCGCTCAGATCGAGGACGCGAGCGGCGTGAAGCTGTTCGAGCGCGGCTCGAAGCTGACGATCACGCCTGCCGGCGAAGAGTTCCTCGCACGCGCGCGCGCGCTGCTCGAGCAAGCGGACGAGCTCGCCGACAACGCATCGCGCGGCGCGGACCCGTTCGACCGGACGATTCGCCTCGGCGTGATCCCGACGATCGCGCCCTACCTGCTGCCCGACGTCGCGCCGGCGCTGCGCGCCCGGTACCCGAAGCTGCGCATCGTCTGGGTCGAGGAGAAGACGCCGACGCTGCGCGCGCGGCTCGAGGCCGGCGAGCTCGACGCGCTGATCGTCGCGGGCGAGTCCGCGCTCGGCGACGTCGCGCAGGCCACGATCGGTGTCGACCCCTTCGTGCTCGCGCTGCCGCAGGGGCATCGGCTCGCGCGCGCGCACCGCGCGGCGAAGCTCGATGCGCTCTCGGGCGAGCGCGTGATGCTGCTCGAGGACGGCCACTGCTTTCGGGATCAGGCGCTCGCGCTTTGCCAGCAGAGCGGCGCGCAGGAAGCGGACTTGCGCGCGACCAGCCTCGCGACGCTCGTGCAGATGGTGGCCGGCGGCTCCGGCGTGACGCTGCTGCCGAGCCTCGCGCTCGAGGCGGAGAATCGCGGCGGCGCGCTCGCGCTGCGCGAGCTCGCGCCGCCGCGCGCCGCGCGCACGCTCGTGCTCGCGTGGCGCAAGACCTCGCCGCTCGCGACCACGTTCGTGCCGCTCGCGCACACGCTCGCCGAGCTGCACAGCGCGCTCGCGCCGCGCGCGGCCGCGACGATCGAGCGCGCCGCGAACGGCGCGAAGCGTGCGAGCTAGCCAGCGCCGCTCGAACCTGCGCGCGCATCGCACTACGTTGCGCGCCGGAGGTTCCCATGCCGATCGAGCATCTCCCGAGCAGCGCCTCCCCGGATCAGATCGCGGCCGTGATCGCGCGCGACGGCTGCGCGGTGATCGACCGCGTCGCGTCGCCCGCGCAGATCGCGAAGTTCAAGGGCGAGGTCGCGCCCCATGAAGCGGCGAACGCTGCCGGCTCCGACGATTTCGCCGGCCGCCGCACGAAGCGAACCGGCGCGCTGATCGCGCGCTCCGCGACCGCGCGCGATTTCGTCACGCATCCCACCGTGCTCGGCACGGTCGCGAAGGTGTTAGGGCATGCGAGCGGCCATCAGCTGCATCTCACGCAGCTGATCTCGATCGGGCCCGGCGAGCCGATGCAGCAGATCCACCGCGATCAGTGGGCGTTCGACTTCTTCCCGTTCCCGAACGGCTACGAGGTGCAGTGCAACACGATCTGGGCGATGACCGACTTCACCGCCGAGAACGGCGCGACGCGCGTGATCCCCGGCAGCAATCATTACGCCGACAAGCTGAGCTTCAGCGAGGAGCAGACCGAGCCCGCCGAGATGACCGCCGGCTCGGTGCTCCTCTACACGGGCTCGCTCTATCACGGCGCCGGCGCGAACCGCTCGCACGAGGTCCGCAGCGGGCTGAACCTCACCTACAGCATCGCGTGGCTGCGCCAGGAAGAGAATCAATATCTCGCGTGCCCCCACGAGATCGCGCGCACGCTGCCCGAGCCGCTGCTGCGCCTCATGGGCTACGCGCGCGGCGCGTACGCGCTCGGCTACGTCGGCGATCTGCGCGACCCGATCGAGACGCTGAAACCAGCGGCCGCGACGACGCAGCTCGGCGACCTCGACAGCGCGCTCTCGCGGCTGCGTGAAGCTCGCTCGGCCTGAGCGACGGCGCGGAGGGCGTCAGCGCGCCCGAGGCTCGAGCCGCGACGGCGAGCCGGGCAGCCGCCCGCGATTTCGCGCGACGTGGAGTCGGCCGGCCGGCTCGACTGGATCCCAATAAACGAGCTCGTCGAGCGCGTCGCCGTCGAGGTCGGCGCTGAGCGCGGCGCCGCCCGTTGCGCCGAGCGGGAACACGATCGCGTCGTCCGCGAACTGGCCGCCGGCGCGGCCGAGGCGCAGCAGCACGTTGCCGTCGCCATCGCCGTAAATGAGATCGCGCCGGCGATCGCCGTTGTAGTCGCCCTCGAGCTTCGGCAGCAGCGCGGTGACGCGCGCGGTCTTGAAGTCGAACGGCAGCGTCACCTCGTCGCTCCAGCGCAGTCGCGGAACGCCGGGCTGCTCGGGCTCGAAGCCGTAGACGCGCAGCTCGAGCTCGGCCTGCCGGCGCACGAGGATGCGCGCGAGCTGCGCGACGCCGAACGGCAGGACCGACTGAACGAGCTCGGCGCGCCCATCGCCGTCGAGATCGCGCAGCTCCGCGGTGCCGACGCCACCGCTCACGTGCAGTGTCCCCGATGGCGCCGCCAGCGGATCCGCGCCGCCTCCGTGATTCAGGTGCACGCGCGTCTCGGCGCGGCTGCCCATCAGCGTGCCGACCGTGCGATGCACGACCAGATCGCCGTCGCCATCGCCGTCGATGTCCGCGAGCGCCGGCAGCATCAGGTTCGAGTCGGCGCGCCGCTCTTCCTCGAAGTCGAACGGTGGGAAACGCCGCGAGCGGCTCGGCTTCGCCGAGAGCCCGCCGTTCGCGTCGCTGCGATAGACGGTGAGCGCGTAGCGCGTCGTCGCGACCAGATCGCGCATGCCATCGCCGTCGTCGTCGACCGCGAACACCGCCGGCCATAACAACGCGGCGCGGAAGAAGCCGGGCCGCACGGGAGGGCCCGGCTGCGGCTCGCCATAGATCGCCGACGGCGGAAGCGCGAGCGCGCGCGACTCCTTCGTTTCCGGCGCGAGCGAGAGCAGGCGGAATCCCGCGACGTCCGGCAGCAGCGCCTCGCGCGCCGCAGGACTGCTCCACGCGCCGACCAGCTCGAGCCGGCTCTGCTCGCGCGTGCGCGGCGGGAGCGGAAGCGGCGGCGCGAGCGCGACGCTGCGCAGCGGCGCGCCGCGCGCATCGAGGATGCGGAGCTGTGCGGCCTCGAGCAGCACGACCTCCGGACCGCGCCCGCCGCCGATCTCCGCGACGTCGAGCGCGGCGACCGCGGCGCGCAGCGGGATCGCGACCGCGCCCGCCGGCTCCCCGCGCGCGAACAGCGTGAGGAAGCGCCGCTCGTCCGGCGGCATCCCCTCGGCGGAGATCGCCGCGAGCCACGCGCGCCCCTCTTCATCGCGCGCCGCGAACGCGTCGAGCACGCGCCCGCGCACGGTGAGCTCGCTCACGGTGAAGAGCTCCCGCTGCTGCGCGGAGAGCGGCGAAGCGGCTGCGAGCCACAGCAGCGCGACCACCGGCACTCTTCGCAGCACGCCGCGCAGTCTACGCGGACACGGCGGCGCCGGGAGGCCCGGCAGGAGGCCGACTCGGTTTCGCGCGGCGCCGGCGCGTCGCGCGCTGATAAGTTGGCGGACATGAGCCGCATCGATCCCGCCGCCGCGCGCGCGTTCAGCGAGAGCACTTGGGAAGAGTCGATCCTGCCCGCGCTCGAGCGTTACATCGCGATCCCCAATCGCTCGCCGTCGTTCGACCCGCAGTGGCGCGAGCACGGCCACATGGAGCCCGCGGTCGCGCTCGTCGCGGATTGGTGTCGCGCGCGCGCGGTGCCGGGCCTGGCGCTCGAGGTGGTGCGGCTTCCGAACCGCACCCCGCTGCTGTTCATGGAGATCCCCGGCGCCGGCGCGGAGACCGTTCTGATCTACGGGCACCTCGACAAGCAGCCCGAGATGGCCGGCTGGAGCGAAGGGCTCGGGCCGTGGACCCCGGTGCGGCGAGGCGAGCGGCTCTACGGCCGCGGCGGCGCCGACGACGGCTATTCCGCATTCGCCGCGGTGAGCGCGCTCGAGCTGCTCGCGCGCGCGCAGGCGCGCCACGCGCGTTGCGTCGTGCTGATCGAGGCGTGCGAGGAATCGGGCAGCCCGGACCTGCCGGCGTACGTCGACCACCTCGCGGCGCGGATCGGGCAGCCGAGCCTCGTGATCGCGCTCGACTCCGGCTGCGGCAGCTACGACCAGCTCTGGGGCACGACCTCGCTGCGCGGCCTCGCGACCGGCGTGCTGCGCGTCGAGATCCTGCAGGAGGGCGTCCATTCCGGCGACGCCCGCGGCATCGTGCCGTCGAGCTTCCGCATCCTGCGCGAGCTGCTCTCGCGCATCGAGGACGAGCGCAGCGGCGAGATCCGCGTGCCGGAGCTGCACGCGAAGATTCCGCCCGATCGGATCGCGCAGGCGGAGGTCGCAGCGCAGGTGTTGGGGGAGAGCGTGAGCGGGCGCTTTCCGTTCGTGCCCGGCGCGCGGCCGATGGGCGGGGACCCCGCGCAGCGCATCCTCGCGCGCACCTGGAAGCCGACGCTCTCGATCACGGGGATCGACGGCGTCCCGCCGCTCGTGAGCGCCGGCAACGTGCTGCGCCCTTACACCGCCGCGAAGCTCTCACTGCGCCTTCCACCGACGGCGGACGCCGCGCGCGCGACGGCGGCGGTGAGGCGCGTGCTCGAAGCCGACCCGCCCCATGGCGCGCGTGTCCGCTTCGAGCCCGAGCTGCCCGGGCCCGGCTGGAACGCGCCGGCGTTCGCGCCGTGGCTCGAGCGCGCGATGGCGGACGCATCGCAGACTCATTGGGGCAAGCCGGCGTTGTTCATGGGCGAAGGCGGAACGATTCCGTTTATGGGCATGCTCGGTGAAAAGTTCCCGAACGCGCAGTTCCTGATCACGGGCGTGCTCGGGCCCGGCGCGAACGCGCACGGCCCGAACGAGTTCCTCCACATCCCGACCGCGAAGCGCCTGACGTGCGCGGTGGCGCACGTGCTCGAGGCGCACGCCGAGACGAAGCCGTGAGCGCGCGAGGCGCAGCGGGGCTGCCGCGCGTCTTCGCGTGGAGCGCGGCGTGCGCGCTCGCGGTCGCGTGCGCCCCGCGCGCGCCGCGCGACAGCCAGCCGATCGCGCCCGAGCTGATGTGTTCCGCGCGAGAGCAGAGCGCGCCGCGTCCAGCGGCGCCGCCGCCCGCGCTCTGCGCGGCCACGCTCGCGCCGCGGCTCGACGCGCTGAAGCGCGAGATCGCCACGCACTGGCTGCCGCCCTCGTACCGCGAGGGCGAGCTCGCGCAGGTG
>DASTOI010000753.1:0-3639 GCA_035762585.1 Myxococcota bacterium | reverse complement strand
GGGCGGCACGCGCCAGGTCTTGCCCTGATGCGCGAGCAGATCCTCCGTCCACGCGCGCTTGATCAGCCGGAAGCTCTCCTCGAACGCGTCGCGGTTCGCGGCGTCGATCGCGTCGTGCTGGTGCGGCAGCGCGCCGTGGATGCCGTGCGTCTGCTGCGCGAGCACATCGACCCAGCGCCGCTGGTAGCCGCGCGCGAAGCCCGCGCACGCGCGGCCGCCCGACATGTGGTCGAGCATCGCGATGTCTTCCGCGATGCGAATCGGGTTGTCGGCGGGCAGCACGATGCCGAGCTGGCCGACGCGGATGCGCTGCGTCTGCATCGCGATGAACAGATCGAGCAGCACCGGATTCTGCGAGATCTCGACGCCTTCGACGTGGAAGTGGTGCTCCGTGAAGTAGATGCCCTCGTAGCCGAGCCAATCGCCGAGCCGCGCCTGCTCGGAGAGCTCGGCGAGCATCTTCGCGTAGAGATCGCGCCGCAAGCCCGAGCAGCCCGCCTCGATCTCCGCGCGGCTGCCGATCGAGGGCAGGTAGAACAGCGAGGTTTTCACGCGCGGCTCCCTAACAGCGGGCGCACTTCCGCCGCGAAGCGCGCGAGCTGCTCGTCGCGCTCCTCGGGCCGGCCGACGACGTCGACGATCACGTTGCGCACGCCCGCGCGCTGCAGCTCCGCGATGCGCGCCGCGACGTCCGCGGGCTTGCCGAGCGCCGCGTAGCGCTGCGCCGCTTTGCGGAAGTCCATCGCGTAACGGCGCGAGAGGTGCTCGGTCGCGGCGTCGAGCGCCTCCTCGTAGCTGTTACGGACGAGCGTGAAGAGCAGGTGGCCCGTGTGGAAGCGCGTGATCTCGCGCTTCACGCGCGCCGCCTCGGCGGCGATCTTCTCCAGGCCCGCGCGGTATTGCTCCGCGCTCACCACGTAGGAAATCCAGCCGTCCGCGAGCCGGCCGATGCGCGCGAGCGCCGCGTCGCTGCGCCCGCCGCAGTAGATCGGCAGCGGCCGCTGCGCCGGCGGCGGCAGCATCCGCACGTTCTCGAGCGGATAGAAGCGGCCCGCGTGCGAGACGCTCTCGCCGCTCCACAGCTTCCGTAACAGCTCGATCCCTTCGCCGAGCCGCGCGCCGCGCTCGTTCAGCGGCACCCCGCACGCCGCGTACTCGTTCGCGAACTCGCCGCCCACGCCGACGCCGAACTCGAGCCGACCGCCGAGCATGCGGTCGAGCGTCGCGACCTGCTTCGCGACCGGAACCGGATGGCGCAGCGGCAGTAAGTACACCGACGTGCCGAGCCGCAGCCTCTTCGAGAACGCGCCGAGCACGCCGAGCTGGATCAGCGGGTCGTAGATCGGAACCGTGAACGCGACGTGGTCGCCGACCCAGAGCGAGTCCCAGCCCTGCGCCTCGCTGCGCTCCGCCGTCGCGCGCGCCTCGTCCACGCTCGCAACGGTCGTGATCACGCCGTACGTCAGCGCGGAGGAGAGGGGGAGGTCCATGCGCGCACGGTAGGTCGGCTCGCGTCGCGCGCGCATCTGCGGCGGCGACGCACTGCTTCAGTTTGTATCGAGCCAGCGAATCCCGATGATGACTCCGCCGGCGAGCGCTGCGAGGAGCATTCCCAGGAAGAGGATCAACTCGATCGCGTCCAGGAGCCCGATGAGCGTGCCGACCGTTCCTCGAACGAGTCGCCATCCCGCAACAAGCATTCTTCGCAACAGCGCGCTCCGTCGACTCACTCCGCTACGAATGTCTCCCGCGTTCCGTTCACGTCGAGCGTGTACGTGACGCCCGGCGTGAAGTCGCTCCCGAGCGCGACCGCGGTCTCCTTCTCGCCGTAGATCATCGTGCACATCACGTCGTCGCGCGCCGGGCGCGTGTTGAACACGTCGACGGACACGGTGTCGCCTTCGCGGCGGAGTGCGGTGCGCGAGAAGCGCGCGCAGCCGTCCTCGAGCGCCGACGTGATGTCGGCGAAGTATTGGGGCGGAAACGATTCCGCGATTCTCACCGAGGCGCGCACGATCGTCGCGCGGACCTCGCGGCGCCCGGCGATCGGCGCCACATCCCCCGGCGCGGGGTTCGGCACGCGAGCCGGCTCCGAGCAGCTCGCCCACGCGACGAGCGAAGCGATTCCGAGAGCGATGCGCGTCGTTCGGCTTCTCATGCTCGTCAGCTCCCGAAGATTCCGTCGTCGACGTCCACGCCCACCGGCGCGTGATCGCTGCCGCGCACGTCGCGCTGGATGAACGCCGCGCGCACGAAGCGCATCGCCTCGGGCGACGCGAGCACGTGATCGATGCGCCAGCCGATGTTGCGCTCGCGCACGCCGAAACGCTGGCTCCACCACGAGTAGTGGCCGCCACCCGGCTCGAACGCGCGGAACGTGTCGACCCAGCCGGCCGCGTGCCAGCGCGCGAGCTCGCGCCGCTCGTTCGGCAGGCAGCCGCTCGTCTGCCGATTGTCCTTCGGGCGCGCGAGATCGAGGTCGCACGGCGTCGTGTTGAAGTCGCCCATCACCAGCACGTGCGCACCGTCCGCGCGCAGCTTCTCGACGCGCTCGAACAGCCGCCGGTAGAAGCGCAGCTTGAACGGGACGCGGGAGTGATCACGGTCTTTGCCGTTCCCGTTCGGGAAGTACACGTTCGCGACGACGAGCCGCCCGAAGCGCGCGAGCTGCAGGCGCCCCTCCGCGTCGAACCCGCGATGCGCGAGCGACGTCTCGACCGCCTCGGGTGGACGCCGCGCGAATAGCCCGACGCCGCTGTATCCACCGCGCCGCGCCGCGGAGAAGTGCGTGTGCCAGCCGCGCGGCGCGAGCAGCCGCCTCGGCAGCAGCTCCGCCGCCGCGCGCACTTCCTGCACGCCGACGATCTCCGCGCCCGCGCGGTCCAGCCAGCGCCGGAAGCCCTTCGCATCGCAAGCTCGCAACCCGTTCACGTTCCAGCTGAGGATGCGGTGCGTCCCGGTCATTCTCGACGCCCTTTTTCTTCGGAGGCGAATTGCCACCTCGCCATGAAAACCGCCACATCCACGGGGCGGGGATCCCCCGCGCGAGGAGAAGAGTCCATGTTGCGAACGCTCTGGCCCGCCGCAGTCGCGGCGTCGCTCTCCATTACGGGCGCTGCGCACGCGGCTGCACTTCGCGTCGTCACCTACAACACGTTCGGCCTGCCCCCGATCGAGGACTTCGTTCCGGATCGCACGGCCGAGTTTGCGGCGATGGCACCCCTGCTCGAGGGCCTCCACGCCGACGGAACGGACACACTGCTCGCGCTCCAAGAAGTCTTCCACCCGCCCTACTTCAATACGCTGACCGACCCGAACACCGTCAGCTACTCCGACATCACGGCCAAGGACAACGGTGGCCCCAACGGCATCGGAGACGGGCTCACGTTGATGTCGGATCTCACGATCGACAGCTTCTCGCGCGTCCAGTGGTCGGATTGCTTCGGTAGCGGCGGACTGCTCGGCAGCGACTGCGACACCAACAAGGGCTTCATGTTCGCACGGGTCGAGCTGGCCCCGGGTGTCGATCTCGACCTGTACGTACTGCACGCCGACGCGGGCCAAGACTCGGGCAGCCGGGCCGCGCGGCTCGCGAATCTGGCGCAGCTCGCCGCCGCGATCACCACGAACTCGTTCGGG
>DASTOI010000752.1:0-9176 GCA_035762585.1 Myxococcota bacterium | reverse complement strand
GGCACGACGCTTCCCTCGCGGCAGCCGGTTCCGGCCGCGGCTGCTCGTGCTCGGTTGCGACACGGTTGTTAGAGGGGGAGGGCGCGGATCGGCGCGGCTTTGAGCCGCGCCTCCCGCGCTTTTCGTGCCTGTGCGAGCTGCCGCGTGTCAGGCGAAGTGCGGCATGACCTCGCGCGTGAGGAGCTCGAGCGATTCGGTCCACTCGTCGGGCTCGGTGCTGAAGTCGTAGATCATCACGAGCAGTGCGCCGAAGCCGGCGGTGGTTTTTTCGAGGGCGGCGAGCTTGCGGGTGACGGTGTCGGGGGAGCCGACGAGCCAGCTGCGCTCGATCAGGTAGTCGACGTCGAGCAGGCTCTCGGGGTCGCCGGGGTGGAGGAAGTGGCGCGCCATGCCGCTGCCGGCGTAGAACGGCAGCATGTAGTCGCGCCAGCAGCGGCCGAGCGCGCCGTCGCGCACGCGTCGCTTCGCCTCGGCGTCGGTCTTCGCGACGTAGACCTCGCGCACCAGTCGCCAGTGGGCGCGCTGCGGCTCGAGACCGCTGCGCCGGGCTCCTTCCTCGACCGAATTCCAGTGCGACGCGGTGTGCGCGTCGTTCAGCGAGATCGAGAGCGGCAGGAAGCCGCGCTCGCCGGCGAGCTTCAGCGTCTCGGAGCCGGCGGAGAGGCCTGCGATGCCGATCGGCGGATGCGGCTTCTGGAACGGCGTGAGGTGCAGCCGGAGGAAATCGAAGCTCGAAGCGGGCTTGCGCACTTTCCAGAACGCGCCGTCGAAGTCGAACGGCTCGCCGCGCCAGAGCCGCAGCATGATGTCGAGCGACTCGAGCGTCATGCGCCGGTTCTCGCCGGCCGCGGCGTCGACGCCGTAGAGCGCGAGATCGCTCGGCAGCGCGCTGATGCCGACCCCTAACATGTATCGCCCGCGCGCCAAGTGATCGAGGAGCGCGACGCGGTGCGCGAGCTCGATCGGGTGGTGATAGGGCAACAGGTGCGCGCCCGGGCAGAGCTTGATCTGCGACGTGCGCAGCAGCGCCTGCGCGATCAACAAGTCGGGCGCGGGCACCGGCTCCCAGGGCGCGGTGAAGTGCTCGCCGATCCACGCCTCGTGGAAGCCGAGCCGGTCGAGCTGCTCGAGCTGCGCGAGGTCCCATTGCAAAGCGTCGAAGAGCGGGCGCTCGGGCGGATGCGAGGGCATGAAGAACGCGCCGAGCTTCATCACGTCTCTCCGTAGAGCGCAGCGGCCCAGCGCTGGCGGCGCGGCTCGTTCGGAGCGCAGACGAGACGGCATTCGGCGCCGAGCTCCTGGGTCGCGCGTTGCTCGGCCGTGTAGCGCGGCCACTCGCCGATGCCGGGGTGCGATGGGTCGCCGCTGCGCGCGAACGCGGCCCAGGCGTCCATCATCGCGTTCGAAAGCTGCGTCGCGGCGGGGCCGCTCCCTGAGAAGTCGCGCAGCTCGCGCGTCGCGGCGTGCGTGCCGAGCGCGAACGGCACGTCGAGCGCGTGGCAGGCGCCGAGCGCGCCTCCGCGCAGCGGCGAGCGCCACGTGAACGTGTACATGCGCGTGTTCGGATGGATGCGCGCGTGATCCGCGGCGAGCTGCGCGCTCGGCACGAACAGGCTCGCGTCGGTCTCGAGCGCGAGGAAGCGAGCGAGCGTGGGGAGGCCGGCATATGCGTCGAGAATCCGCTGCGCGGCTGCGGCACGCGCGTCGCTCGCGCCGGGCAGCTTGCTCGCGATGAATCCGACGAACGCGGCATCTGGCGGCGCGGCGAGACTGGGCAGCAGCTGGAACAGCCGCATCTCCTCGCTCGTCGTTCCGATGATCAGGTCGACGCCGCGCGCGCAGCCGCGTGCGATCGCGGCCATCGGCCACTCGGGCAGCGCCGCGCCGTCGACGATCGGCGCGAAGAACATGCCGATGCGACGCGGGCCCGGCTCGGCGCAGCGGCTCTGCGCTTCGACGATGCGCTCCGCCGAGAGCGAGCGCAGCCACGCGAGGTCGGCGACGTCACCGCCGAGCCGCTCGCCGAGCTGCTTCGCGCGCGCCGCGCCTTCGTCCGCGCTCAGCATCCCCGCCGGCGCCGCGCTCTGCACGATCGCGCGTGAGAACAGGCCGCGCGCTGCGGGCATCGCGAGCAGCGCGACGATGCTGCCTGCGCCGGCGCTCTCGCCGAACATGCAGACGTGCGCCGCATCGCCGCCGAACGCGGCGATCTCGCGCCGGACGAAATGCAGCGCGGCGATCTGGTCGAGCAGCCCGAGGTTCGTGCGGCCCGCGCCGAGCTGCAGGAAGCCGAGCGCGCCGACTCGGTAGTTCAGCGTCACGACGATCACGTCGCCGCGGCGCGCGAGCGCGGCGCCCTGATAAGCCGGCCCCGCGGCCGTCCCGCTCGCGAATGCCCCGCCGTGGATCCAAACCATCACCGCGCGCGGCGCGTGCGACGGCGCGGCCGGACGCCAGACGTTCAGCGTGAGGCAGTCCTCGCTCTGCGCGTGGTCGGCGAGCAGGCCGAGCTGCGCCGAGAGCGGGTCGCGCGGTTGAATCGGGGCGAGGCCGTGCGCGGTCGCGTCGCGCACTCCGCGCCACGACGGCGCCGGCTGCGGCGGCTCGAAGCGCAGCGCGCCGACCGGCGGGGCGGCATACCGGATGCCGAGGAACGCTTCGACCCCATCGATTGCGACTCCGCGCACGATTCCGAGGCTCGTCGTCACACGCGGCGCGCTCATTCGCGCGCAACGTCGCCCAGAATCGGGTGCGGCAGCAAGCGCCGGCGTCTCGCGTCGAACTAACGTCGAGGCTCGCCGGAAGGAGCTCCGTGATGGACTTCGAGATTCCCAAGGAGATCAGCGACTACCTCGACGTGCTCGATGCGTTCATCCAGGTCGAGATCAAGCCGCTCGAGCAGGCGAACATCCAGTACTTCGACCATCGCCGCGAGCACGCGCGCACCGATTGGGACAACGACGGCCAGCCGCGCAAAGAATGGGAAGAGCTGCTGCGCGAGATGCGCCGGCGCGCAGACAAGGCCGGCCATCTGCGCTTCGCGCTGCCCAAGGAATTAGGGGGAAAGGACGGCTCGAACCTGGCGATGGCGATCATCCGCGAGCACTTCGCGACGAAGGGGCTCGGCCTCCACAATGACTTGCAGAACGAGGCGTCGATCGTCGGCAACTTCCCGACCGTGCTGATGATGTGGCACCGGGGCACGCCCGATCAGAAGAAGGAGTTCCTCGCCGGGATGCTCGACGGCACGAAGCGCGTCGCGTTCGGGCTGACCGAGCCCAATCACGGCAGCGACGCCCTCTTCCTCGAGACCACCGCAGTGAAGGAAGGCCGCGAGTGGGTGATCAACGGCAAGAAGCGCTTCAACAGCGGCATGCACAGCGCGACCCACGACATGGTGTTCGCGCGCACGAGCGGCAAGCCCGGCGATCCGCGCGGCATCACCTGCTTTCTCGTGCCGACCGACTCGCCCGGCTTCAAGGTCGAGTTCCAGTGGTGGACGTTCAACATGCCCACGGATCACGCCGAGGTGTCCCTGACAAACGTACGCGTGGACGACTCGACGATCCTCGGCGGCCTCGGTGAAGGCCTCGACATGGCGCAGATGTTCGTGCACGAGAACCGCATCCGGCAGGCGGCGTCGAGCCTCGGCGCGGGCCAGTTCTGCATCAACGAGGCGGTGAAGTACGCGAAAGAGCGCAAGACCTGGGGCAAGCCGCTCGCGAGCAATCAGGCGATCCAGTGGCCGCTCGCGGAGCTGCACACGGATGCCGAGTTCATTCGGAACACGATCCGCAAGGTCGCGTGGGCGATGGACCACCGGAAGGATCCGTCGCGCGTCGACTCGCGGCTCTCGGCGCAGATCGCGATGGTGAACTACCGCGCGAACCAGCTCTGCTGCAAAGCCGCGGACACGGCGATCCAGGTGCACGGCGGCATCGGCTACACGCGCCACAAGCCGTTCGAGCACATCTACCGCCACCACCGCCGCTACCGGATCACCGAAGGCTCGGACGAGGTGCAGATCCGCAAAGTCGCGCAGCAGCTGTTCGGGCGCGTGACGGGCTGAGGCACGCGCAGCACGCTTCCGTCGCGGCGCGAGTGGGATGTCGCGCGTGCGTCGGTGCGCCGATGCTTGTTACGGAAAGCGCGGGCGCGCGGGGCCGGGGGCGGCTTCGGCTCGTGGCTCGCTTCGCCCCTTGGATCATTAGGGACACTCGCTGCGGCACGTTCCACCGAGTGGACCGCGGGGCATTCTCAAGGGGGCTCCGCTGCGCTTGACCTCGCCTCCGCAGCCCCCGGCCCCGCGCGCCCGCTCGTGCTCGAGCGCTCGAACGGCTGTTAGGGAGAAGGCTGCGGAGCGGTCGGCATCGAGCCGACCGCTCCGCACGCTTCGCGTGGTGATGCGGGGCCGAGGTTTGCGTTGGGCCTGCTCGTACCTGACAGCTCACCTCGACCCGACGGCTCAGCTCGCGTGCAGCACCACCTTCCGGCACTTCTCCTCTTTCTCGTCGAACACGCGATACGCGCGCGGCGCGTCGTCGAGCGGCAGGTGATGCGAGATGATCTGCTCGGGCCGCAGCGCGCCGGACTCGATCAGCGCGAGCAGCTCCGGCAGGTACGCCTGCACGTGGGTCTGCCCCATCCGGAACGAGACGCCCTTCTCGAACGCGTCGCCGAACAAGAAGCCGTGGATCCAGCCCGCGTACACGCCGGGCACGCTGATCACGCCGCCGCGGCGCACGGCCGCGATCGCGAGGCGCAGCGCGGTGCCGGCGCTCCCCTCGAGCTTCAGATTCGCGAGCGCGGTCTCGGCGAGGCTGCCCTTGGCCTCGAAGCCGACCGCATCGATCACCGCGTCGACGCCGCGCCGATCCGTGCGGCGCAGGATCTCCTCCGCGGCGTCCTCGAGCTGATCGAAATCGAGCGGCACCGCGCCGTAGGTCGCAGCGGCGAACTCGAGCCGATACGGGTGGTGGTCGACGATGTAGATCGTGCGCGCGCCGGCGAGCCGCGCGCACGCGGCGCTCATCAGGCCCACCGGCCCGGCACCCAGGATCGCGACGACCGAGTCCTCGCGGACCTCGGCGTTGCGGACGGCCTGATGACCGGTGGGCAGGATGTCGCTCAGGAAGAGCACCTTGTCGTCGTCGAGCGCCGACGGCACGCGGAACGGTCCGACGTTCGCGCGCGGCACGCGCACGCGTTCGGCCTGGCCGCCGGGCACGCCGCCGTAGAGGTGCGAATAACCGAACAGCGCCGCGCCGGAGCGGACGCCCTTCTTGTTGACGATCGCGCCGCGCCCCTCGAGGACTCCGGTCTGCGGGTTCGTCGTCTCACAGCCCGCGTAGAGACGCCGCGAGCAGAAGAAACAATCGCCGCACGCAATTACGAACGGGACGACGACGCGGTCGCCCTTGCGCAGCGTTCCGACCCCCGGGCCGACCTCTTCCACGACGCCCATGAACTCGTGGCCGAGGATGTCGCCGTCGTGCATCCCGGGAATCTTCCCGCGGTAGATGTGAAGGTCCGAGCCGCAGATCGCGGTCGACGTGACGCGCACGACGATGTCGTCATCCGCCTCGACGCGCGGATCCGGCTCATCGGTGACGCGAAGATCGCGTGCGCCGTGATAAGTGAGCGCTCGCATGGTGCGTCTCCCGTCGGTTCACCGGTGCAGAAGGCGAAGACGGCCAGGAGCGTTTTGCTCCTGACCGCCCGCTCGGAGCTGCTCTGTCCCACGTGGTCTACGCGCGGGGCTGCTCCGAACTTCGCTTGCCGGCGCGCGGCTCGTCCTCGACGTCGGCTTCGCCGGCGGTGCGGATGCCTTCCGCGCCTTCGCTCTCGAAGATCTCCTTCGCGCGGTCGCGCTCGCGCGAATCGCTGCTGTGCACCGACACCAGCGCGTTGCCCTGGCGGAGCTTTCCCTCGTACTGCTTCGCTTCGTACTCGGGCACGCCCAGGCCGATCAGCGCGCCGGCGATTCCGCCGACGGCCGCGCCGGCCGCCGCGCCGGAGAGCGCCGCCATGATCGGCCCTGCCGCGACGAACGGGCCGAGGCCCGGAATCGCGAGCGTCCCGACGCCGACGAGCCAACCGGCCACGCCGCCCAGCACACCGCCGGTGGCGCCGCCGGCCGCAGCGCCCTCGGGCGCTTTCGTGTGTTGCTCGTGCGCGAAGTCACGCGTGCCGCTGCGGTCTGCGAACAGCACCGAGATGTCATCGCCGGCGAAGCCCGCTGCGCGAAGGCGGTCGACGATGCGGATCGCCGCAGTCTCACTGGGAGCGACGCAGAGCACGGCTCGATCCATGGGTCGGCCCTTTCCCGATTGGTTTTTGAAGTTTGGTCAATCGCAAGCGCGCGCGGCGCGAAGTGCGCCGCGCGTTGCGTCAGCGCGAGGCGACCTCGAGCTGGTCGTCGACGCGCGAGACGCCTTCCGTTTCGCGGGCGATGTCGACGATCGCCTGCTTCTCGGCCTCGGTCTCGACCGGGCCGCGCAGCGTCACGACGCCGTCGTCGGCGATGACCGTCACGTTCTCGGCCTCCGTCGAAAGCTGCTCGTTGTCGCTGATCTTCTGGCGAATCATCTGCGTGAGCTGCATGTCGCGGTCCGCGCTCGATTGATCCATCGCGGTGGGCGCGCCCGGATCCGTCTCGGTCTGCGCGATGTCGCCCGCTTCAGGGGATTCGTTCGGGCCCACATCGGGCATTTCGCCGGGCGTGTCCGGCCCCGCGAGTGACTCCGTGTCGCGCGTATCGCTGCACGCCGCGAGCCCGAAGCCGAGCGCCGCAGCGGCGACAAGATGCAGTGCGTGATGTCGCATCCGATTCCTCCTACCCGCAATTCGTGCGGGCAACGCCGCGATGGGGGAGCAAGCGGCATGCCACGCGACTGGCGACGCGCGACCGCTGCACGAAAGCCGCGTCTGCGGCGCGCTGCCGCGGGCCGTTTGTAGATCTTGCGAGCTGGCGGGCGGTTCAGGCGTCACGCCGAGCGCGATTTCGTCGCGCGGTCGGTCGCCTGCTCGACGTGCGTCGCGAACCACGGGATCTGGCGCTCGCACGCGTCGACCAACGGGCGCCGTTCGTCGAGCCAGCGGTCGCAGAATTCGACGACCTCGGTGCGGCGGCGCGTTCCCGCCACCGCTCGCGTGAGCACCGCGCAGCCGATCCCGTGCTGGAGCCCTAACAACGTCCCGCGGTAGCTCTTCTCCGCGCCGAGAAAGCGGTCGGTCACCGCGTCGCGCACCGCTGAGAACGTGCCGCCGATCATCTCGCCGAGCCGAGAGGGTGTCGCGGCGCAGAACGCGCGCAGCTCGGGGAGCCCGCGCTCGGCGTGGTCCGCGACCGCGAGCAGCGCGGCGGCGGGCGGCTGTTCGGCGCCGAGCCGCTCGGCCTCCTTCCTCGGATGCTCGCTGGCGGACTGCTCCGTCTGCAGCATCTCCGCGAGCAGGCGCTCGAGGAGATCGCCCTCTTCGTCGATCGTGTGCTCGCCGGACATCAAGCGCCTCGCTGCTCGAGCCGCTGCTCGATGCGGTCGAGCTGCCGCTGCATCGCCTCGTCGGTGTCCTTCGACTCGTGGCTGCCGCGGTGGACGAGGTAGGTGGTCAGCACGACGAACGTCAGCAGCTGGAGGAACTCCGACTGCCAGTTCTCGAAGGTCGCGGCACCCCAGGCCCACAGGTAGCCGTCTTGGCCGAGCCACTGCGCCGCGGCGCCGAGCTGCTGCTGCTCCGCCGCGAACTCACGCCAGCCCATCCACGTCTGTAATCCCCAGGACACGAGGAAGAGGCACAGCAGCACGATGCTGAGGCTGTAGTTGCTCCACAGCCTGCGGACGCTCGAGCGGCCGCTCCGCTCGCGCGCGCGGACCTCGCGCGCTGGGGGTGCGTCGGGTCGCCGTCGCATGCGTCTCGCGAGCTCGGCCACGACTCGTCTCCACGCGCGGGATGCGGCGAATCGGCAGCCGGTGCAACGGCCGTGCCGCTGCTCCTCACGCGCGGTGGACGGCCGCAGCCCGTGATCGAGCTCGAGGATGGCCGCTGCGCCGAGCGCGGCGAAAGGAGAGAATGGGCGCGCGAACCCCTCTTGGAGAGCTGAGAGGTGAGACGGGGAGGGACATGGCGATTCGGGCGCAGCGGCACGTGACGCGAGATCGCAACCGGTGGCGTCTCGCTTGGCTCGGCATGCTGGTGGGCAGTGCGCTGCTCGCGACGGGCGTAGCCAGTGCGGCCGACGACGCGTCGGCTGATCCGCGGGCCGCCCGCATCGAGTTCTGGAATCGCGAGATCGCCGTGCTGCGGGCGGAGGTGCAAGGTCACTCCGCGGCGGCGCGCGCAGCGGGCGTAGAGCGCCGGCTCGCCGATCTTCCCCCGGTGGCGCCCGAGTGGAAGATCGAGACGGCGCCGATCACCTCGGGCGGGCAGTCGGGTGTGATGATCGTCGTCAATGGCGCATTCCTGTTCGCGATGGCCGAGCAGGATCTCGCCGAGGGGGAGCAGCTCGACGCCGTCGTTGCCAGCGCCACCCACCGGCTGCGCGAGGCACTCGAGGCTCGCTCCGCACAGCGGCGCCCCGCCGTCTTCGTGCGCGGCTTGCTGATCTCACTGCTCGCGACGGGCGTCTTCGGCGCCCTGTTCATTCCGATCGGCAGGCTGCGCGGCCGGCTTCTCGCGCGGATCGACGCGGCGCGCCGCGGCGACTCGAACACCGGGCTGCTGTCGAATGAAGTCGTCCGCCCAGTCATCGTCGCGAGCGAGATCGCGGCCGTTCGTTCGATCACCCTCGGCGTGCAGGCGGTGCTCCTCTATTCGTGGCTCGCGCTGGTGTTCTCGCAGTTTCCGTACAGCCGCCCGTGGGCGTCTCGCCTCGGCGCGTTCCTCTGGGATGTGCTGGCTGAGCTCGCGCGCGGGCTGATCGAGGCCGCCCCCGACCTCGTCATGGTCGCGGCGATTCTCGCCCTCGCGCGCTTCGCGACGCGCATCGCAAGCGGACTCCTGAGGCAAGTGGAGACGCGGCGCGTCGAGCTCAGCTGGCTGGATGCAGAGACCGCCAAGGCCACCCGCCGGCTCACGATCCTCCTGATCTGGGCCTTCGCGATCAGCGCGTCGTACCCACACATTCCCGGCTCGGGGTCGGACGCGTTCAAGGGCATCAGCGTGTTGGTGGGCTTGAT
>DASTOI010000751.1:0-16200 GCA_035762585.1 Myxococcota bacterium | reverse complement strand
CGCGCCCTCGGCGCCGTAGACGCGCAGCTTCGTGCGGTGTCGCTGCCACGCGCTCGAGCGCACGCGCAGGGGATCGCGCGGGATCGGCAGCGCCTCCGCACCGAGCGTCGCGGGCGGCTTGAGGAACTGGTCCACGATCGGCGGGATCAGGCCGGGGCTGCCGTTGATCATGATGTCGCGCGCGACGTCGCGGAACGGCGTCCCTGTCGCGCGCGAGACCAGCCGGACGATCGCTTCGAGCTGCTCGATCATGGGATCGGTCGACGTCTGCAGGTTGTCGATCAGGCTCTCGACGAAGCGCGCGTAGCCCTGATAAGGGTCGAAGTCGACGACGCCGAAGTTCTCGGCGACCAGCGTGGGCTCGCCGTCGCCGTCGTCCAGAAACTGGCGCGTGTCGAGAAAGCCCTGCGTGTAGCTCGGCAGCAGCGGACGCGAGACATAGGGATCCGCGTCCGATTGGTTGTAGAAGCCGCGCAGCGTCAGCTCGACGTCCTCGCTCGGCAGCGAGCGCAGCGTGAGCCGCGAATACCACTCGTCGGAGTTGTGCGGGTCGTTCCGCCGGCTCGTGCGCGTGAGGTCGTTCATGTAGCCGTCGCGCACGTCGCGCTGCAGCGCGAGCCGAGCCATCAGGCGCTCGTCGCCTTCGCCGAGCAGCGGCGCGTTCACGACGCCGCGCAGCTGCACGTGGTCGTAGCTGCCATACAGCGCGTCTCCGAGCACCTCGAAGCCCGCGTGCGGCTTCACCCAGCGAAAGTCGATCGCGCCCGCGGTCGCGTTGCGCCCGTAGACCGTGCCCGACGGCCCCCGCACGAGCTCGACGGACTCGAGGTCGTAGTACTGGCCCAGCAGCGAATCGAGGCTCAGCTTGAAGAGCCCGTTCACGTGATAGGCGACCGGCGACTGCGAGCTGAACGATTCCGAGACGCCGCGCACCGAGAAGTTGCCGGTGCGGCTCTCGCCCTTCGTGACCACGTTGGGAATTAGGGAGACCACGTCCGCCGCGCTGTCGAGATTCGCGAGCGCGATCTCGTCCGAGGAGAACGCGGAGACGGACGCAGGCACGTCCTGCAGTGCTTCGTCGCGCTTCGTGATCGTGACGAGGATCTCTTCGACTTCGTTCGCGGGCGGCGGCGCTGCTGCCTCTTGGCCGCTCGCACTCGCGGCGAGCGCGAGCGCGGCAGCGAGACTCAGCGGCGAGCGTCTCAGCACGGGGAGCTCTCCGGGTCGCGAATCGTCTCACGCGCCGTTCGCGCGCGTCAACCGCGCGGGAGGCCGAGCTGCTCTTCGACCACCGCTGCGACGCACGCCGCGACCTGGTCGGCCGTGCCGCTCGCATCGATTCGAACGATGTAGTCGCGCGCGAGCGAGCCCATTGTTTCGCGCACGCGCTCGAGGAACGCCGCGTCCTCGAACGCGGGCTCGTGCGGCGCGCCGCGCGCGTGCGTGCGTGCGAGGCCTGCGGCCACGGGAAGATCGAGCCAGAGCACGAGGTCCGGAACTGGAAACTCGACCTCGCTCGTCGCGAGGATCGCGGCCGCGTCGAGGCCGCGCGCGCCCTGATAAGCGGCGGTCGAGACGAAGTAGCGGTCGCTCAGCACGACATCGCCGCGCGCGAGCGCGGGTCGCACGACCTCGCGCACGTGCGCGCGGCGCTGCTCGTAGAACCAGACGAGCTCCTGCTCCGGCGCGATGCGCTCGCCGGAGCGCGCCATCGCGCGGATCGCGCGGCCGGCGGGACAGTCGTAGGGCTCGCGCGTTCGCACGACGCGCAGGCCGGCGGCTTCGAGGTGCTCAGCCAAGCGCGGCAGCTGCGTCGACTTCCCGCTGCCGTCGGTGCCCTCGAAGACGATCAGCCGCCCGGCCCTCTCACTTCGCTCGCCTTCGGCTCGCTGCGCGCTTCGCTTGCGCTCGGGACTTTGCTCGAGGTTCACGGGCGCGCGGCCGACGCGCGTTCACGCGCGCTGCGCGGCGGCGCGCCTGCGCCCTGATAAGTGCGCGTCCGTGCAGCGAGTTTCGTTTCGGGCGTCACGCGCGCAGAGTGGCACGCTGGTTGCTCTCTGCAATTTCCGACGCTTCGGCGTTGCGCGGTGAACCTCCTCTCTCGGGACCGGGAGCCAACCGCGCTGGAGCCACCGGGCGCGGGCTCGGTTGCGACGCGGGAATGACAACGGGGTGAGGCTCGCGTCGCTGCTCGCGCTCGGTGGCTCTCTTCTCTTCCGATCTCCGCTCGCCTTCGGCTCGCTGCGCGCCGTCTGCGCCGCTGGACGGCTTGCTGGAACGGAACGCGCCGGGGCGGACCGAGCTTGGGCGGTTCACTCGGTCGCGCAATTGCGGCTTTGGTAGCCGCAAGGTCGACCGCGGTCGCGGGCATTCGTATCGCGAGCTTCTTCGTCGATTCGCCGCGCGCAAACGAACAAGGCCGCGCGGCGGGAAGCCGCGCGGCCTTGGAACTCGGCGAAGAAGATCCCTACTGGATCTTTCCCTGCAGCAGGAACGCGATCACGAGGCCGTAGATCGCGATCGATTCGATCAGAACCATGCCGAGGATGTAGTTCGTGAACATCGAGCCCGCGGCGCCGGGATTGCGGGCGATGCCGGCAGTCGTGTTGCCGGCGGTGAGGCCCTGGCCAATGCCGCAGCCGAGGCCGGCGAGACCGATCGCGAGGCCGGCGCCGAGCGCGTAGCCGCCGTAGCCGGCGCCGCCGGCCGCTTCCTGGGCCAACGCGGCCATCGGCACGAGCAGTGCGATCAGGGTCCAGAGCACGACCTTTGCAAACTTCCGCATGGAGATTCCTTTTCGTTGTGATTGGCAGGGATTCGCCGAGTAGCCGCGCCTAATGGGCTTCCTCGAGCGCCAAGCCGATGTAGATCATCGAGAGCATTGCGAACACGTAGGCCTGCAGGAACGCGACCATCACGCCGAGGCCCATGAAGATCGCGGGCACGCCGAGCGCAACGAGGCCGATCCACACGCTCACCACCAGGTGGTCGGCGAACATGTTGGCGAGCAGCCGCACCGCGAGCGTGAACAGGCGCGAGACCTGGCTGATCAGCTCGATCGGCGCATAGAGGGGGAACAGCGCGCGCACGTGGACGTGCCGGCCGCCGACGTGCACGTCGAACAAGCTCGGCCCGAGGAAGTGGTTGATGTAACTGAAGCCGTGCTCCTTGATGCCGACGTACTGGTGCGCGAGGAACGAGATCAGCGCCCACGCCCAGGTGACGTTCGCGTTGCGCGTCGCGCCGCCGTCCGCCTCGCCCTGAGCCGCGATGCCGGGGATCAGGCCGATCAGGTTCGCGGTGAGGATGAAGAAGAAGATGGAGCCGATGATCGGGAAGTAGCGCCGCCAGTGCGGGCCCATGTTCTGCTGCGCGAGGCCCGACAGCATCTCGACGAGCAGCTCGCTCACGTTGCGCAGCGTGAGGCCTTCGTCCGGGAGCACGCCGCCGTCGGCGCGCGCCAGGCGGGCGCGCACGACCAGACCCATCCCGATCAGCAGGAACGTGACGAGCAGCGAGCCGACGATCACGGTCGGGATGTGCAGCGCGGCGGCGATGGGGCCTAGGAGCGACACGGCGTCAGTCCTTCTCGCTTTCGGTTTCGCGCTCGCGGGCGAGCCACGGGCTCCACTCGTCCCAGCTCGGGTCGTCGGGCGCGAGCGCGGGCAGCGCGCTCGCCGGCTCGGGCCGAGGGCGCGCGTGCCACGCGGCGATCACGACGGCCGGGATCAGCGTCGAGATCCCGCACAAGAGGCCGGCGGCGTCGACGCCGGCGCGAATCGCGAGGAACAACAGCAGGCCGAACAGCGGGAGGCGCAGCGCAAATCCGCTCGCCGCGCGCGCTTGCTGCTCGAACGCGTGGCGCGAGAGCGCGAACAGCCCGCGGAAGTTCAGCGTCTGCAGCGCGGCGCCGAGCAGCAGGCTGAGCGCGAACTTCGGCGTCGCGAGCGCGAATGCCGCCACGCCGGCGGCCGCAGTGAAGGCGAGGTGCCAGGCGAGCACGCGCGTCTCTCGAATCGACTCGTTCACTTGGAAGCGTCTCGCTGGATCCGTTTCGTGCCGCGCGCTCTCAGTCGGGAGGCTCGTTCGGGGCGTCGCCGTCGCTCGTGGGTGCGCTCTCGACCAAGCTCCGCATCGAGACCAGCCGCCGAATGAACGCTGCGAACCCGACCGCCGCCCCGATCAAGAGACCGTACGGACTCGATTCCAGCTGCCCGTCGACGAAGTACCCGATGCCGATTGCGATCGGAATCGCGAGGACGGCTTCGACGGCCCGCTGATAGGCCTTCCCGGCGCGTCCGCCCGTCCCGCTCTTCTCGACCTTCACGACCCGCCTCCGCCGACGCCGCGACCCCGCGTCGCCGAACCGAAAGCGGCGTGCACGCTAGCGGATGGTGGGGGCGCACTCCACGGAATTTCGTGCCTGAACTGCCCAGAAACGGGTGTGTTGAGCGAGTCGGGGTCAGCTCGCAGCCGCCTCGCGGAAGGCGGCTTCCGCTGCGTTCAGCGTCGCGCGGATCTCGCGCGGGCCGTGCGCGAGCGAGACGAAGCCCGCCTCGAATGCGGACGGCGCGAGGTAGACGCCGCGCTCGAGCATCGCGTGGAAGAAGGCGCGGAAGCGCGCCAGATCGGATTTCTTCGCGTCGTCGAAGTTCGCGACCGGCCCCGGATGGAAGAAGAAGCCGAACATCCCGCCGACCGCGGCGGTCGTGAGCGGGATGCCCGCTGCCGCGGCGCACTCGCGCAGGCCGGCGGCGAGCGTTCTCGCGGCGCCGTCCAGCCGCTCGTATGCGCCGCGTCGTCGCAGCCGGCGCAGCGTCTCGAGCCCCGCCGCGATGGCGAGCGGGTTCCCGGACAGCGTGCCGGCCTGATAGATCGGGCCGCTCGGCGCCATCTGCGACATCAGCGCGCGCTTCCCGCCGTACGCCGCAGCCGGGAGGCCGCCGCCCACCACCTTGCCGAGGCAGGTGAGATCGGGGGTCACGCCGTAGAGCAGCTGCGCGCCGCCCCACGCGACGCGGAAGCCGGTCATCACTTCGTCGAAGATCAGCAGCGCGCCGTGGCGATCACAGACCGCGCGCAGGCCGGCGAGGAAGCCGGGCCGCGGCGGCACGCAGCCCATGTTGCCCGCGACCGGCTCGACGAGAACGCACGCGATCTCGCTCCCGTGTGCTGCGAACGCGGCCTCGACTGCGCCGAGATCGTTGAACGGCGCCTGCAGCGTGAGGCGCGCGAATTCCTCGGGGACGCCGGGCGAGCCGGGGATGCCGAGCGTCGCGACGCCGCTGCCGGCGCCGACCAAGAGCGCATCGGTGTGGCCGTGATAACAGCCGTCGAACTTGAGGATCAGCTTGCGGCCGGTCGCGCCGCGCGCGAGGCGGATCGCGCTCATCGTGGCTTCGGTGCCCGACGAGACGAAACGCACTTGCTCGATGCTCGGCAGCGCCTCGCAGATCAGCTCCGCGATCTCGACCTCGCGCTCGGTCGGCGCGCCGAAGCTCGTGCCGCTGCGCGCCGCGCGCGCGACTGCGCGCAGCACGCCGGGATCGCAGTGCCCGAGGATCAGCGGCCCCCACGAGCCGACGTAATCGACGTAGTCGTTGCCGTCGGCGTCGCGCACGCGCGCGCCTTTGCCGCTGACCAGGAACGGCGGCGTGCCGCCGACGCCGCGGTACGCCCGGACGGGCGAGTTCACGCCACCGGGGATCACGCGTTCAGCGCGCGCCATCAGCGCTTCCGAGCACGCGAGCGAGAAGGCGCGCGGCGTCCGGCCGGCACGCTTCGCGCGCGCGGCGCCGCGCCGCTTCGCGGCGACTCTCTTCGGCGCGCGGCGCTTCGCGCGCGTCATCAGGACTCGCCCGCGCCGGTGTCGTCTTCCGCGAGGCGCGCCATCGCGACGAGCTTCTCGCCGGCGCCGAGGTCCATCACGCGCACGCCCTGGGTCGCGCGGCCCATCGTCGAGATGCTCTTCACCTTGCAGCGCAGCACCTGGCCGGCGTCCGTGATCAGCATGACCTGATCGTCGTCGACCACCTGCGCGATGCCGATCACCTTCCCGTTCCGCTCCGACGTGCGGATCGTGATGATGCCCATGCCGCCGCGGTTCTGGACGCGGTAGTCCTCGAGCGGCGTGCGTTTTCCGAAGCCGTTCTCGGTGACGGTCAGCACCGTGGCGCCCGGCGTGAGAATCTCCATCCCGACGAGCTCGTCTCCGTCCTTCAGATCCATGCCGCGCACGCCGGTCGCGTTGCGGCCCATGCCGCGCACCTGATCCTCGGGGAAGCGGATCGCCTTGCCGTCCTTGCTGGCGAGGATGATCTCGCTCGCGCCGGTGGTGAGCTTCGCGGCGATCAGCTCGTCGTCGTCGTTCAGGTTGATCGCGATGATGCCGGCGCGGCGCGGGTTCGAGTACGCGTCGACCTCGGTCTTCTTGATCGTGCCGCGGCGCGTGACGAGCACGATGAAGTTGCTGGCCTGCGCGGCGAAGTCCCTAATACCGAGCGCGGCCTGCACCGTCTCGCCCGGCTGCAGCGAGAGCAGGTTGACCAGCGCCTTGCCGCGCGCCGCGCGGCCGAGCTGCGGCAGCTCCCACACCTTCTTCCAGTAGACGCGCCCGCGGTTCGTGAAGAACAGCACGGTCGAGTGCGTGGACGCGACGAACAGGTGCTCGACGAAGTCCTCGTCCTTCGTCTGCATGCCGATCAGGCCCTTCCCGCCGCGGCGCTGCGCGCGGTACTCGGTGACCGGATTGCGCTTCACGTAGCCCGCGTGCGAGACGGTGACGACCATGTCCTCTTCGACGATCAGATCCTCGGCTTCGAGGCCCTCGACCGCGTCGGTGATCTGCGTGCGGCGCTCGTCGGCGTACTTCTCTTTGATCTCCGCGAGCTCTTCGAGAATCACGGCGAGGATCTTCTCGTCGCTCGCGAGCAGCGCGCGCAGCTCGTCGATCGTGGCGCGCACCTGCGCGAGCTCGTCGAGCACTTGCTGGCGCTCGAGCGCCGTCAGCGAGCGCAGGCGCATGTCGAGGATCGCCTGCGACTGGCGCTCGGAGAGCCCGAACTGCGCCATCAGCTGCGCGCGCGCCTGGTTCGCGTCCGCGGCGGCGCGGATCACGGCGATCACCGCGTCGAGCTGGTCGAGCGCGATCGCGAAGCCTTCCAAGATGTGCGCGCGGGCCTCGGCCTGCGCGAGGTCGTACGCGGCGCGCCGCGAGATCACTTCGCGGCGGAAATCGAGGAAGTGCTGGATCGCCTCTCTCAGCGAGAGCAGGCGCGGCCGGCCGCCGACGAGCGCGAGCAAGTTCACGCCGAAGGTCGTCTGCATCGGCGTCATCTTGTAGAGCTGATTCAGGATCACCTCTTCCGGTGCTTCCTTCTTCAGCTCGATCACGAGGCGAATGCCGCGCCGGTCGCTCTCGTCGCGGATGTCGCTGACGCCGTCGATCAGGCCCTCCTTCACGAGATCGGCGATGCGAATCTCGAGCGCGGACTTGTTGAGGAGGTACGGGATCTCGCTGACGACGATCAGCTTGCCGCCGCGCTTGGTCTCCTCGATCGCGGCCTTCGCGCGCACCGTGATCGAGCCGCGGCCCGTCGCATACGCCTGCCGAATGCCCTCGCGCCCGCAGATCAGCGCGCCGGTCGGAAAGTCCGGACCGGGGATCTTCTCGAGCAGCTCGTCGACGCTGCAGTCGGGGTTCTTCGCGACGAGGCCGACCGCGTCGACGAGCTCGCCGAGATTGTGCGGCGGCACGTTCGTCGCCATGCCGACTGCGATGCCCTGCGAGCCGTTCGCGAGCAGGTTCGGGAAGCGCGCCGGCAGCACGCGCGGCTCGACTTTGTTGCCGTCGAAGTTCGGCTGGAAGTCGACCGTCTCGCGGTCGATGTCCCGTAACAGCTCCGTCGCGATCGCGCGCAGCCGCGCCTCGGTGTAACGATACGCGGCCGCGAGATCGCCGTCGATCGAGCCGAAGTTGCCCTGGCCGTCGACCAGCATGTACCGGAGTGACCACGGCTGGGCCATGCGAACCATCGCTTCGTAGATGGGCGCGTCGCCGTGCGGGTGATAGTGCTTGATCACTTCGCCGACGACGCCGGCGCTCTTCGAGTAGGGACGATTCGGCTGCAGGCCCTCGTCGTGCATCGCGTAGAGGATGCGGCGATGCACGGGCTTGAGTCCGTCGCGCACGTCGGGCAGCGCGCGGCTCACGATGACCGACATCGAGTAGTCGAGGAACGACGTGCGGACCTCGTCCTCGATGTTCACCGGCAGCGCCGGCGAGCCGGCGTCGCTCCCGCCGGGCGGCGCGGGCGGCGCCGCGTTTCCGTCGATCGGATCGTCTTCGCCCGCCATTCTTATCCGAGCTCCGCTCGCCTCACGCGAGGCAAAGCCTCGCGTCGGCTCGCTGCGCGCGATCTGCGTCGCTGCGCGACGCTGGACCGCTTGCTGGAACAGCGTGCTTCCAGGTCGCGCCCACGCTGAGGTTCAGGCGCAGTCATCTCACACGTCCAAGTTCTGCACGCGCAGCGCGTTCGCCTCGATGAACTCGCGGCGCGGCTCCACCTCGTCACCCATTAGGTCCGAGAACACCAGGTCGGCCTCGACGGCGTCCTCGATCTTCACCTGCAGCAGCGTGCGCTTCTCCGGCTGCATCGTGGTCTCGGAGAGCTGCTCGGGATTCATCTCGCCGAGGCCCTTGTAGCGCTGGATCGAGAGGCCGCGCTCGCCGAGCTCGAGCACGCGCCGCAAGAGCTGCACGCCGCTCGCGAAACGCTCGGGCGCGCCCGCGGCGCTGCCGTCGGTCTCGCCGCCGAGAATGCGATACGGCTCGGCGCCCTCGGCGCGCATCGCGCTCGTGAGCGTCGCGAGGCGCTGCAACTCGGCGCCGCGCAGCAGCTCGCCGTCGAGCACGCTCGTCGTCGCCAGGCCGGACTTGCGCGTGATCGCGACCAGCCTCGCGGTGCTGTGCTCCGGATCGGCCTCCGCGCGCAGCGTCAGGCCCGCCGCGTCGGGGTAGAGCTCGTCGAACTTGGCGCGCACGCGGGGGAGCGCGCGCTCGAGCGCGGCGACGCTCGCGAGGTCGCCTTCCAGCGTGAGCGTCGCTTGCAGCGCGGCGTCGACCGCGCGCGGATCGAGGCGCCGCAGCGCGAGGTGATCGAGCGCCTTCTTGTACTCGCTGGCCGCGGTGAGCAGGCGGCGAATCGCGTCCGCGTCGAGCTCGCGGCCATCGTCTCCGACCGCGACGCGCACGCTCTCCAGCGCGAGGCCCTGCAGGTAGGCCTCGAGCGCACCGGCGTCCTTCACGTAACGCTCGGACTTGCCCTTCTTCACTTTGTAGAGCGGCGGCTGCGCGATGTAGACGAAGCCGCGGTCGATCAGATCGCGCATCTGGCGGTAGAAGAACGTCAATAACAACGTGCGGATGTGGGAGCCGTCGACGTCCGCGTCGGTCATGATGATCACGCGGTGGTAGCGGGCCTTGCTGGCATCGAACTCGTCGCCGATGCCGGTGCCGAGCGCGGCGATCAGCGCCTGGATTTCCGCGTTGGCGAGCATGCGGTCGAGGCGCGCACGCTCGACGTTCAGGATCTTTCCACGCAGCGGGAGGATCGCCTGGAAGCTGCGGTCGCGGCCCTGCTTCGCGGTGCCGCCGGCCGAGTTGCCCTCGACGATGAACAGCTCGCTCTTCGCGGGATCGCGTTCCTGACAATCCGCGAGCTTGCCCGGCAGGCTGAAGTCGCTGAGCGCGCCCTTGCGCCGCGCGAGGTCGCGCGCCTTGCGCGCCGCGGCGCGCGCTCGCGCGGCGTCCACGACTTTCGCGACCACGACCTTCGCGACGCCCGGGTTCTCTTCGAAGTACTCGAGCAGGCGCTCGTAGAAGAGACCCTCGACGAGGCCGCGCACCTCGCTCGTGCCGAGCTTCGCCTTGGTCTGCCCCTCGAACTCGGGCTGGGGGAGCTTCACGCTGATCACGGCGGTGAGGCCCTCGCGCACGTCGTCGCCGCTGACTTGCTCCTCGGGGCCCTTCCCGTTCTTGTTCTGCAGCGCGAGGTAGCGCGCGATCGCGCGCGTCAGCGCGGTGCGGAAGCCGATCAGGTGCGAGCCGCCCTCGACCGTATTGATGTTGTTGGCGAACGAGAAGACGGCCTCGTTGTACGAATCGTTGTATTGCAGCGCGATCTCGACGGCGACGGGGATCTTGCGCGTGTGGCCCTCGACGACGCGATCGCCGGAGACGTAGATCGGCGGCGTGTGCAGCGGCTGGCGCGCGCGGGAGAGGTGCTCGACGAACGAGACGATGCCGCCCTCGAAGCAGAAATCGTGCTCCTTGCCGCTGCGCTCGTCCTTGATCTGGATGCGAACGCCCGCGTTCAGGAACGCGAGCTCACGCAGGCGCTGCGAGAGCACGTCGAACGAGAACTCGATGCTCGGGAAGATCTGCGGATCGGGATGGAAGGTGACCTTCGTGCCGGTCTTGTCGCTGGTGCCGATCTCGCGGAAGTCGGAGATCGGGACGCCGCGCTCGTAGCGCTGCGTCCAGACTTTCGCGTCGCGCTTGATCTCGACTTCCATCCAGTCCGAGAGCGCATTCACGACCGACACGCCGACGCCGTGGAGGCCGCCCGAGACCTTGTAGGTGTTCTCGTTGAACTTGCCGCCGGCGTGCAGCCGCGTGAGCACGATCTCGGCGGCGGGGCGCTTCTCGACCGGGTGCTCGTCGACCGGAATGCCGCGGCCGTCGTCCGTGACGGTGACCGAGCTGTCGTCGTGCAGCGTCACGGAGATCTCGCGGCAGAAGCCGGCGAGCGCCTCGTCGATCGAGTTGTCGACCACCTCGTAGACGAGATGGTGCAGCCCATCCGGACCGGTGGTCCCGATGTACATCGCCGGCCGCTTGCGCACCGGCTCGAGGCCCTCGAGGACCTCGATGGAACTCGCGTCGTAGCTCACTTGGACCCATTTGCGCGGCAGCCAAGCGAGGTACCGCGGCGGGCTTTGGCCGCTCTGGGGGAGCAAGCGGCGAAGTCGGCCGAGACTATCGAACCGAGCGAGCCGAGGACAGGGGAAGACACTGACAACTGTCGGGAGATGCTGGGGTTTCGGCTGCTGTCAGGACCGCCCGAGCGACGCTCAGAGCCGCATCGGCATGACGACCGCGAGTGAGTCCGCGTCGTCGGAGGGCCGGATCTCGACCGGTTTGTCGCCGTCGCGGAACGAGATCTGGATCTCCTTCGCGCCGAGCGCGCCGAGACAGTCGAGCAGGTACTTCGCGTTGAAGCCGATCGTCACCGCGCCGCCCGCGAAGTCGACGTCGATCTCTTCCTGCGCGTCTCCGAGATCCGGGTTGCTCGACGAGATCGTGATCTTGTTCTCCGCGATCTCGAGCTTGATCGCGCGGCTGCGCTCTGCCGAGAGCAGCGCCACGCGGCGTAGCGCGCGCACGAGCGGCTCGGTCTCCAGCGTGAGCTTGCGGTCCGACGTCTTCGGGATCACCTGCTTGTAATTAGGGAACTCGCCCTCGATCAGGCGCATCACCAGCGTCACGTCGCCCTTCTTCGCGAGGCCATTGTTGCCTTCGAAGCCGAGCTCGACCTCGTCCGCATCTTCTTCGTCGACGAGGCGCTTGAGCTCCGCGAGGCCCTTGCGCGGGATGATCACGCCGCTCGCGAGCCCGCTCGTCTGCGCGCCGATCTGGCGATCGACCAATGCGAGACGGTGGCCATCGGTCGCGACCATGCGCAGCTTGCCGTCGGTGGGCAGCACTTCGAAGTAGACGCCGTTCAGGTTGTATCGCGTCTCGTCGAGCGAGGCGGCGTACATCGTGCGCTCGATCATCTGGCTGAGCACGGCCGCCTGCAGGCGCACGAGCTGCCCCGGCGCGAACTCGGGCAGCGTCGGATACTCCTCCGCGGCGGCGCCGGCGAGGTTGAAACGCGCGCGGCCGCAGCGCAGCTCGATGTAGGACTGCGCGCTCGCGTCGAGCTGGATCGGCTCCTCGGGCAGCTCGCGCACGATGTCGTAGAGCTTGCGCGCAGAGACCGTAATGGCTCCGGGCTTCGCGACGCGGGCTGGGTGCGAGCCGCGCACGCCGACTTCGAGGTCCGTCGCGGCGAGCTCGAGGCGACCTGCATCCGTCTTGCCGCTCGCAGTGAGGAGCACGTTGGCGAGGATCGGCATCGAGTTCCGCTTCTCGACGATCGCTTGAATGCGACCGAGGCCGCGTTGCAGCTCGCTCTTGTCGATCGACAGCTTCATTTCTTCCCTCTCATCAAATTTCATGGAGATGAAGAAGAGGCGCCCGACAAACCGACAGAAGGCGCCCATCCATTCGAAGACGAATCGGATTCGTCAGCGAGCGAACCGCCGGTTTTCGTCGGAGAATGGGCCCCATCACCCATGCGCTCACTCTATCACCGCTCTTCTGTCGGACGTGAGACTTGTCGGGCGAGCGAGATCGCCTTGACACCGTTCTGCGCGGGTGGGTAGCCTGCCTCGCCTCTTTCCGCGGCCCACCTCGCCGCGCCAGGAATCTCTCGATGAAGCGCACCTTTCAGCCGAGTCGTATTCGCAGGAAGCGAACGCACGGCTTTCGTTCTCGTATGAGCACCAAGGGCGGCCGGATCGTCTTGAAGCGTCGTCGCGCGAAGGGCCGCAAGCGGCTGGTTCCGACGGTCAGCTCGAAGTAGCCGACGCGCCGCCCGTACCGAGGCCCCGCGTGGTCATTTCGCCCGAGCGAGTCGAGAGGGGCTCGCAGCGTTTTCGCGCTGCGGATCGCATTCGAGACCCGCGCGACTATGTCCGTTCGCGGACGAACGGACGCAGAGCGAGCAGCAGTGCTCTTACTGCCGAGCTCACTTGGACCGGGGGTCGCTCGCGACTCGGGCTCGTCGTGAGCCGCAAGGTCGGCGGCGCCGTGACGCGCAACCGCGTCAAGCGCCGGGTCCGCGAATGGTTCCGGCGCCATCGCGCCGATCTCCCGGTAGGCGCAGATCTCGTGGTGATCGCGCGAAGGCAGGCCGCGGAGCTCGCGACGCAGGCGCTGTGGCGAGAGCTCGCTGCGCTCGTCGCGCGCGGGGCGCACCGGTGAGCGCGGGATCGCCTGCGGCGGCGCTTCTCGGCGCTCTGATCCGCGTGTACCGCTTCGCGTTATCGCCGCTGCTGCCGCCGTCGTGCCGCTTCGAGCCGAGCTGCTCGGCGTATGCGCTCGAGGCGGTGCAGCGGCATGGAGCGCTGCGAGGCGCGTGGCTCGCGGCGCGCCGCATCGCGCGCTGCCATCCATTCCACCCGGGCGGACACGACGCGGTTCCGGAGGTCGCGCGGCGTGGACCGTAACACCCTCGTCGCGCTCGCCCTTTTCGCGGCGCTGTTCTTCGGCTGGGAGCAGTACCTCGATTGGAAGTACCCGGATCGGCACAAGCCGGCGGAGACAGAGGCCGCTGAGCAGCCCGCCTCTAGTGCGCCCCCGAAGGGCGATATTCCCCAGGGGAATTCGGCCCCTATCTCTATAGGGCCGACCGAGGCGGTGACTTCCGGCACTCCGGAGCAGGTGATCACGCTCGAGCGGCCGCTCTACACGGCGAGCTTCTCGTCGCACGGCGGAGCGCTCCGAAGCTGGGTGCTGCGGACGTACGACGACGCGTCGCAGCCCGGCCGGCCGGCCGTGTCGATTACGACGAGCGCGAGCGAGCTTTCGCTGACGACGCCACTGCTCGAGCTCGGGCACGGCGATCTCTCTTCTCTTCCATACGCAGTCACGCAGCCCAGCCCGGACACGCTCGAGTTCACGGCGCAGGTGGGCGCGGTGCGGATCCGAAAGACCTATCGCCTGGACTCGGACGGATACGGCGCGCGCCTCTCGCTGGAGATCGAGAACGGCGGCGCGGCTTTGCTCCGGCCGGACTACCGAGTTCGCTGGCCGGCGCAGCTTGGAGAAGGCGCGGATTTCGTCGAGTACGGCATCGCGGCCTACGCCGCCGACGAACAAGTCCACGTCGCGATCGCGCCGCTCCCATCGATGCTCGGATTCGGCGGCGGGCCCGCCACTGAGGTCGTGGAAGTTCAACCGGCGCCGGGTGAGGCCTATGAGCTCGACTGGGCGGGCGCGCAGACGCGGTACTTCCTCGCGGCAGTGCTTCCAGACACCCCGCGCGACGCGCGGGCCGAGCTCAATCCCGTCGAACCGGGTCGTAAGGGCCAACTCGACGTTTGGTTCGAACCGGTGGACCTCCCGCCCGGCGCAAAGCTGTCCCGCGACTATCGGCTCTACCTCGGCCCCAAGGAGGCGGACCGGCTAGACGCGTTCGGCGCGCATCTGGACGAATCGATCCAACGCGGTTGGGTCCCGATCCTCGCGCGCTGGTTCACCGCGATGCTGACGTTCCTGCACGAGTTCGTGCCGAACTACGGCGTTGCGATCCTGATCCTGACGTTCCTGATCCGCGTCGCCCTCGCGCCCTTGATGGTCGGCCAGATGCGCTCGATGAAGAAGATGGCCGACCTCGCGCCGCGCATGAAGGCCATTCAGGAGCGGCACAAGAACGACCCGCAGAAGCAGCAAGAGGCGATGCTCGCGATGTATCGCGAGACCGGGGTGAATCCGCTGTCGAGCCTCGGCGGGTGTCTGCCCATGCTGCTGCAGATGCCCGTCTTCGTCGGCTTCTACTCGGCGCTCCAGGGATCGATTCAGCTGAGGCAGCAGCCGTTCGTCGGCTGGATCACGGATCTCGCGCAGCCGGAGTCGCTCTTCGTGGTTCCCGGGATCGACCTGCCCGTGCGCGCGCTGCCGCTCGCCCTCGGCGCGGCGATGGTCCTCCAGCAGAAGCTCACGCCGACGCCGGCGTCGATGGACCCGATGCAGCAGCGCATGCTGCAAGTCGTGATGCCGGTGATGATGACGTTCATGTTCTATCAGTTCGCGTCGGGCCTCGGCCTGTACTGGCTGATGAGCACGCTGCTCGGGATTGGGCAGCAGATGTGGATGAATCGCGGGAGCAAACCCGCCGCCGCCTGAGTGGAGAGAATTTCGATGTACGACCCCAAGATCGAGGCCAAGGAATTCGTAGGCGACTCGCCGAGCGAGGCGCTCGCGAAGGCGACGTCCTATTTCGGGCGCCCCGAGTCGGAGCTGCGGCTGCGCACGCTCACGGAGGTGTCGGGGCTCGGTAGCCGCACGCTCGTCGTGGCGGTTCCGACGGACGCGCCTGCGCCGTCGGAGCGGCGGTTCGAAGGAGAGCGAGACCGAGGCCGTGATCGTGACCGAGATCGGGACCGGGGACCGCGGGACCGAGATCGCGACGGCCGCGGCGAACGCCGTGAGCGCCGACCGGAGCGTGGCGACCGCGCCGAACGTTTCGAGCGCCGCGAGCCTGCTGTCGAGGCCCCGCGCGCGGCCGCCGCGCCGAGCACGCCGTCGGTCGGAACCGCGAATGGAGAGATCGGCCCCGTTGGCCAGTTCCTGCTCGGCGTGGTCGAGCGGATGGATCTCGGGCCGTTCGAGGTCAGCGTGTCCGAGCAGGACGGCTACCAGATCTTCGAGATCACCGGCGACGCCGTCGCCGGGCTGACGGCGGGAGATGCGCGGGCGCCAGAGGCGCTCCAGCTGCTCGCGAGCCAGGCGGCGAGCCTTGGTCAGGACGAGCCGAAGCGAGTGGTCGTGGATGTATCCGGCGGAGAGCGGGAGAAGCGGGACGAGCTACTCGAGCGCGTCGCGGATCGCGCGGCGAAGCGCGCGCAGGAAACGGGACGCAGCGTCGCCCTGGACCCGATGAGCGGCCGTGATCGGCGAGTGATTCACGTCGCGCTGCGCGGCGTCGACGGCATCGCGACGATGAGCATCGGCGAGGGTCGCTATCGCCAGGTGCTGGTCGTTCCGGCGGCGGCTCCGGAGTGGGCGGAGGCGAAGGCGGCGAGCGAGGCCGCGAACGGCGCCTAGTCGCGTTCCACGTGGAACGTTCGACGCGTTCGCGCGAGCCGGCGAACTCGAGTGCATGATCTGCGGGATCGGCTGCGTGCTCTTCTCGCGCCAGCGGCCTCGCGGTACGGGGTCGATCTCGGGATCGCCAGCACCCCGCTTGCGACCTACGCCGAACGGCTCCTCGCGTGGAATCAGCGAATCAACCTGACCGGCGCGCGCGATCTCGAGACGCTCGCACTCGAGCACATCGCCGACGCCTTCCCGGTGTCGGTCCACCTCGGTCA
>DASTOI010000750.1:0-11475 GCA_035762585.1 Myxococcota bacterium | reverse complement strand
GGCACCTCCGGATTGCCCTGAGTCCACGTCACGTGCAGCGCGACGCGCCGCAGCTTCCAGCCCGCCGGCGTGCGCAGCAGCTCGTTTACGTAATAACCGCCGATCGTCCAACGCTCCGCGCCGGGCGCGAGCGGCGCTTCGCCCGGCAGGCTCGCGATGAAGTGCTCGGCCAGCATGTTCGAGACGCAGGTCGCGCGGTCGCCGTCGATCTGGTGGACGTGATTCGTGCTCGTGTGCTGCGTCGCGCGGAAGCCCGCGAACAGCGTCTGCGCGGAGCGCACCCATTCGTCCGCCGAATACTTTCCCCTGCGAATGCCCACCGACTCGAAATCCATCTCGAGCTCGTCGCAGAAGATCCAGCGGTAGAGAGCCCAGTCGCGGCGATCGAGCCCGGTCGCATACGCGTGGACGACGTCGCTGATCGCAGCGCGGTCGAGCAGCTGCTGCAGCGCGTCGCTCATCGGGCCGCGCCCGAGCGCACGTCGATCTCGACCTCGCGCGCGACCACGAGCGGCGACGGTCCCGGCGCGAGCAGGTTCGGCTCGTCGGCGCGCATCGCGGCGTACGCGGGCGAACGCACGACCGCGGGCAGCGCGGCCTCGTCGTCGAACCAAGAGAGCGCGACGCCGTCGTAGAGCGGCGTGCGCCCCGCCTGATAGATCCCGCGCCGCGCGGTGCACTGCACGTAGCGGCGCTGGCCCGGAAGCCGCGCCGCGAGCGTCGCGTGCGACTCGCGCCAGTACTTCTGGAACTCGTCGACCGAGAGATCGCTGCGCTTGCGCAGGCAGGTGATCGTCTTCACAGCGCCGGGCGGCGCGGCTCCCTCCACGAGGACCGCCTCGTCGGCCAGCACGGTGCCCATGCTCGCCGCGTCGATGAAGTGCGCTTCGTCCGCGCGCACGGCCGCGTACTCAGGAGACGGCGCGAGCGCGCGCATCGCATCGAGATCGTCGAACCAGGCCTCCGCGACGCCGTCGAAGGCCGGCTCGCGCGTGCGGTAGCTCGAAGGCAAGACGTGGTTCTGTACGTAGCGCCGCAGCCCGCGCTGCCGCACGACCAGCTCGGCGTGCTTGGTGCGCCAGTGGAGCTGGAACTCGTCGACCGAGATTCCCGGCTTGCGCTTGAAGAAGGCAATCAGCTTCATGGTTCCTCCGGCGAAAGCCTTCAGCGCCCCGGCGGCCGGTACATGCGGATCGGCCGCGGCTTCGTGATCCAATCGGCCTGCTTGCTCCACGGTCGCCCGGCGTACGCGCCGCCGTCGACGACCTGCGCGTGGCCGGTCACGAAGCTCGACTCGTCGCTCGCGAGCCAGAGCGCGGCGCGCGCGATGTCCTCGGGATCGCCGATCCGCCCCAACGCCTGCGTGCGCGCCAGCGCCGCCTTCATCTTCGCGAGGCCCGCCTCGCTGACGTCGGGGCTGCCGGCCGCGAGCGGCGTCGCGATCACACCGGGGCAGATGCAGTTCACGCGGATGCCGTGCTCGCCGAGCTCGAGCGCGACCGAGCGCGTCAGGTGGATCACCGCCGCCTTCGCGACGCTGTAGAGATGGGGCGAGTAGCCGGTCTGCAATCCGGCGACGCTCGCGGTGCTGATGATCGAGCCCGAGCGCTGCTGCTTCATCACCGGCGCCGCGTGCTTGATGCCGAGGAACGGGCCCTTCACGAGCACGTCGAACGTGAGGTCGAACTCCTCGACCGTCGTGCCGGTGATCGGGCCGAGCGCGCCGCCGAAGCCCGCGTTGTTGAACATCACGTCGAGCCGGCCCCAGCGGGAGGCGGCCTCCTCGACCGCGCCGCGCACGTCGTCCTCGCGCGAGACGTCGACGCGCCGATAGGCGGCGACTTCCCCTAATTGCTCCGCGAGCTGCTTGCCGCGCTCCTCCTGGAGATCGGCGATCAGCACGCGCGCGCCCTCGGCCGCGAACAGCTTCACGCTCGCCGCGCCGATCCCGCTCGCGCCGCCGGTGACGATCGCGACGCGCCCATCGAGACGTTTCATCCGCGCTCCTCCGCGAGCAGCACGCCCGCCTGCTCGAGCTTCGTGATTTCGTCCGCGCTCGCGCCGAGCCATTCGCGCAGCACCTCGCGATTGTGCTCGCCGCGGTAAGCCGCGGGGCCGCGCACGCCGCTCTGCGCCGACGAGAAGCGGTAGGGCGACTGCACCGTGCGGCGCTTCCCGCCGCCGCGGTCGTCGACCCAGACCGCGGTGCCGCGCGCGCGCGCGGTCGGCGACTCGAAGGCGGCCTCGGTCGTGCGCACGTCGCCCCACGCGAGGTTCGCGCGATCGAGCGCCGCGATCAGCGCGGCGCGATCGGGAAACGAGCGGAGATAGCTCGCAGCAGCTCCGCGGCGCGCACGGATCTTCTCGGCGAGATCCGCGCCGGGCGGCGTCGGGTCGACGACGCCGAGCTTCGCGGTCAGCACGCGCCAGATGTTGCGGAACTCGCCGGTGATCATGATCGGCCCGCCGGGCGCGTCCCAGATCTCGCCGCCGCCGCGGATGATCTCTTTCTCGTCGAGCGCGAAGTGCGCGTAGTCGTCGGTCGCGAGCATCACGTCGAGCATGCCGATGTCCACGTGCTGTCCCTCGCCGGTGCGCTCGCGCAGCTGCAGCGCGGCGAGCACGCCGACCAAGCCGTGCAGGCCGGCGTTCATGTCCGCGATCGAGAGCACCGGATCGGTGTGCGGCGCCGCGTCGAAGCGCGCCTGACGCTCGACGATGCCGGCCTCGGCGTGCAGCACCGAAGCGTAGGCGGCGCGCCCGGCCTCGGGCGAGGTCGCGCCGAAGCCCGAGATCGAGAGCATCACGAGCCGCGGGTTCAGCGCGTGCAGCCGCGGCCAGCCGAGCCCGAGCCGCTCGGCCACGCCGCTGCGGAAGTTCTCGATCAGCACGTCGGCGCGCTGCGCGAGCCGTAACAACACCGCCTCGGCACCGGGCGCCTCCAAGTCGATGCAGAGCGTGCGCTTGCCGGCGTTCTGCTGCACGTAGTAGCCGCCGATGCCGTGCCGCTGCGCGCCCCAGCCGCGCGTGACGTCGCCCTCGGGCGGCTCGAGCTTCACGACGTCGGCGCCGAGGTCCGACAGCATGCGCCCCGCGAACGGGCCCGCGAGCACGCGCGAGAGATCGAGCACGCGCAGTCCGACGAGCGGCGACTCCATCGCCCCTCCCGTACTAAGCCGGGGGCTGCGTCGGCGCGGCCGACGTGCGGAACGTGTGAGCGCTGACGTCGACCTCCGGCAGCGCGATCTCACCCGCGAGCACGGCCGTCTTCCACTTCGCGTGCTCGGGCTCGCGTGCGTGGAACTCCGGCATCACCTCGCGTGCGAACAGCTCGAGGCTCTCGCAGATGTGCGCGTGGGTGTTGTTGCCGGCCTGGTTCAGCAGGATCACCTGATCGATGTTCGATTCCTCGAACTTGCGCAGCTTGCGGCGCAGCGTCTCGGGCGAGCCGACCAGCCCCGAGCGCCGCGCCTTCTGCCCCGCTTCCGACTCCTTCCACGCCTGATACTCGTGCCACAGGTTCACGGTGCCCGGCTCGACCGGGCCGTGCGCGCTGTAGAAGCGCAGCGCGAACTGGAAGAACGTCCAGCCGTCGGCGCGGCGGAACGCTTCCTCGTCCGTGTCCGCGCACATGAAGCCGCTGACCAGCGCGATGTTCGGGTTGACCGCGTAGTCCGCGAGCTTTTCCTGCCGGCGCACGAACGCGTTGTAATAAGTGTTCACCCACGCGTGCGCGGCCTCGGCCGAGACGAACTGGAAGCCGAGCGCGCCGAGCCCGCGCCGCCCCGCCATCTCGATCGTCTCGAGCTGAGAGCACGCGACCCAGAGCGGCGGATGCGGCTTCTGATACGGCTTTGGCAGCACGTTGCGCAGCGGGAAGTCGAAGTACTCGCCGTGATGCTCGGTCGCCGCGTCGCCGAACATCGGAATCACCGCGCGCACCGCCTCCTCCCAGACCGCTCGCTTGTCGCGGAAGCGGCGCCCGAACGGATGCAGCTCGGTGATCGACGAGCCCTCGCCGATTCCGAACTCGACGCGTCCGTGCGAGAGCAGGTCGAGCGTGCTGACGCGCTCGGCGACGCGCGCCGGATGGTTCGTCGTCAGCTGGATGATTCCGTGCGCGAGCCGGATGCGCTTCGTGCGCTGGCTCGCGGCCGCGAGGAAGACCTCCGGCGCCGAGGAGTGCGAGTACTCCTCGAGGAAGTGGTGCTCGACTTCCCACGCGAAGTCGTAGCCGAGCCGATCCGCGAGCTCGACTTCGGCCAGCGAGTTGTTGAGGAGCTCGTACTCGGAGCGCTCGTGCCACGGCCGCGGCAGCTGGTGCTCGTAGAAGATCCCGAACTTCATCGTGCTCCCCTCTTCTGTCTGGTGCGAGCGCCGCGCGCTCGGCGTGGAGATTGCGCGCGCTGCGCGCCGTCCGTGAGACCGGCGAGGGTGCGCAGCGCGCCGCGAAACAGCGCGCGCGCCGCGTCGCGCGTCAGCGTGCGGTCGAACAGCGAGTTCGTGTCGAGGCCGACGACCAGCGCGTGGGCGATCGACGCTGCATCGCGCGCATCGAGCCGGCGCGCGCCGACGCGTTGGAAGAGCGCCTCGAGGTATCGGCGCCACGCCGCGGCGTGCTCGGTCTTGATCCGATTCAGCCGCGCGTCGTGCACCGCGAGCCCGGAGAGCTCCTGGATCACGCCGAGGAACTCGCTGTTCAGCTGGCGCTCGCCGAAGCAGAACTCGACCACCGCATCGATCAGCCGCGCCGCGTCCGGCTCGGAGAGATCCGGGAAGCCGTCGACGATGCGCTCGCACAGCCCGAGCGCGTAGTGCTCGAGGATCGCGGCCTGATCGTCGAAGTAATAACCGACGTGGCTCGGCGTCATGCCGGCGGCGCCGGCGATGTCCTTCAGCGTCGTGTTCGCGTAGCCGCGCTTGCTCATGCAGAGATAGAGCGCCCGCGCGATCTCCGCGCGCCGATCGCCGCGAGGCTCCGCCGCTCGCGCCATCTCGAGAACCTCCGGGCTCGCCGGTCACCGCTTTGTAGGATCGACGAGCGTTTTGTATCTCATTCAAATCGCGGCATCAAGCGCGTCTCACAAGCCGGTCAGCCCGGCATCCACGGCGAGCCGCTGCGCCGTCACGTAGACGCTCTCGTCGCTGATGAAGAACAGCGCGGCGTAGGCGATCTCCCAGCCGGTCGCCTGGCGCCCGAACGGGACGGCCGAGCGCGCGCGCGAGGGCCGGCCGGCTGTCGCGACGCGGCCGAGCGGCGTGTCGACGAGGCCCGGGCACACGATGTTCGCGCGGATGCCGCGCGGCGCGCCCTCGCGCGCGACGTGACGCATCAGGCCCTCGAGCGCGGCCTTCGACGCGTCGTACGCGGGCAGCTGCGAGCCCGAGGTGAGGCCCGCGATCGACGAGATGAACACGATCGGCGAGCCGTTCGCGAGCGCGGGCAGCGCGGCTTTGCAGCACAGCATCGGGCCGCGCAGGTTCACGGCGAGCGTCTGATCCCAGTCTTCGGACTTCGTGTTCGCGAGACCGAGCGCGCCGACGCCGATGCCGACGTTCAGCACGAGCCCGTCGAGGCCGCCGAGGCGCTGCGCGGCTTCGTCGACCATGCGGCGCACGTCGTCTTCGCGCAGGATGTCGGCGGCGATCGCGAACGCGCGGCCGGCCTCTTTCTCGATCAGCTGCACCGTGTCCTCGGCGCTCGCGGCGTTCTTGTCTGCGACCGCGACGTGCGCGCCCTCGCGCGCGAACAGCCGGCACATCGCGCGTCCGTTCCCGATCGGGTCGGTCGCCGCGTCGAACACGCGCTGCCCGCCGCCCACGACCAGGATGCGCCGGCCCGCGAGCCGCCCGCGCCCGGGCGCCTCCCCTAATGACTCCGCACTCGGCGCGCGCACCGCCTGTTCGGCCATGGCCTTCTCCTCGGTGACGTAGTGGTGACTTAGGGGACGTTCATACTTTCTGGTGACTTGGGGGACAGCCTCGAAGAGTGGCCCGAAAGTCACCGGCAAGTATGAACGTCCCCGCGGTGACTTGTGCAGCGTCAGCTGCACAGCTCGTCGCACGCGATGCCGTCGCCGTCGCGGTCGAGCCGCTGGACGCCGCATTCGCGCAGGTAGAAGCCCGCCTCGTTGCAGCTCGACATCTCGCGGCAGTAGCGCTTCGCGCCGCACGCGGGGGGCGCTTGCTCCGGTTTCGCGGCGCCTGCGCGGTCGAAGGCCGCGAGCGCTTCCGTCGAGGGCGCGCGGACGCCCCCGCGCCACTCCCAGGGCGCGATCCACGTGTGCGCGGCAAGGCTCCAGAGCCCGCGGCGCGCGGCACGCGCTTCGTTCTCGAGCCCGAGCAGCGCCGGGTCGCGCAGGTAGCGCCGAAACGCCCATGCGTGGCCGTCGCGCACGAGCGCACATCCGACGCAGACGTCGCCGGCCCAGAGCTCGGAGACTTCGCGGCCGTAGCGATCGGTCTCGAGGAATTCGACGCGCAGCTCGTGCCCTTCGATCAAGCGCGCGAGCGCCTGCGCCGCTCGGCGGCCCCACGCCTGTCCACGCTCGGGCGTGTCGATCTGCGCGATCCGCAGATCTCGCTGCCGGCTGCCGTCGCTCACGATCAGCGAATCGCCATCGCGGATGTGCACGACGTGGGCGCGATAGGACCGCGCCGCCGGCTCGCCCGCGAAGCTCGCGACGGCGAGGGAGATCACGAGCGCGAGAACGCCGCGGATCGCCACCGTGAGCCGCGCCGTGCGAGCCGTCGCGCGCCGCCGTGCCCGACTCGCCAGCGGGCTACGCCTCGCCGCCGGCGCGCTTCACCCGGCTGCGGGCGCCGCGCGCGGGCGCGCGCCGCTCGCCGGCGCGCTGCGCGTGCGCGAGAAGCTCCATCGCCCAGGTCGTGCCGAGAGCGCCGTCCTCGTGCTTGAAGAACGTGAACGCCTGCACCGGCGCCGCGGCGCGCAGCTGCGCCGCCCAGCTCGCGAGCGCGGCGCGGTCGTAATCGGTGCGGCGCAGCCGCAGATAGAGCCACGGTGCGGTCGCCAGGATCTCGGCGCGCGCGTCGCCGTCGTTCTCGGTGATCACCCACGCGATGCCGCGCTCGCGCAGGCGCGAGAACACCGCGTCGTCGCGCCACGAAGCGTGGCGCGCTTCGAGCGCGGCGAGCGTGCCGGGCGGCAGGTGATCGAGGAAGCGATCGAGCCGCTCGAGATCGAGCTTCAAGTTCGGCGGCAGCTGGAACAGCAGCGGGCCGAGCTTCTCGCCGAGCGCGCGTGCGGTCTCGATCAAGTACCTCGTCTCCTCGCCGACGTCCGCGAGCCGCTTCAAGTGCGTGATCTTGCGCGAGGCCTTCACGGCGAAGCGGAACGCATCGGGCACCTGCGCCGCCCAGCCGGCGAGCAGGCTCGCGCGCGGCATGCGATAGAAGGTCTGATTGATCTCGACCGCGGGCAGCCGTGCGGCGTAATAAGCGAGCCGATCCGCCGCAGGCAGGTCTTCCGGATAGAACGCGCCGTGCCACTCCTGGTAGCTGAAGCCGCTGGTGCCGGAGTAGAGCCGCATGTTCCGTGAAACCCCGCGAGCCGCGCATCCTACACCGGCCCGTGTCGGCCGCGGCTCAGGATTTCTCGGCGAACCGCGCAAGGCGCCGGAGCAGTCCCGCGAGCACGCGCTCCGCATCGATGCCCGGCCCCAGCACGCCCGCGAACGGGTCGCCGTGCTTCGCGAGCTCGCGCGGCGCCGTGGCGATGTTCCAGCGCCCGGGGTCGAGGCGCGCGTTCACCTGAGGCCAGCGCAGCGGCATCGAGACCGGCGCTCTCGCGCGCGGGCGCACCGAGAGCGGCCCCGCGATCAGCTTCCCTCGGCCGTTCTGGAGATAGTCGACGTAGACCTTGTCGCCGCGCGCGGCGACCGGCCGCGTGATCGTCGCGATGTCGGGGCGCTCGGAGACGACGACCCGCGCGATCGCCTCGGCGAGCTGCGTCGCCTCTTCGTGCGAGAGCGCGGCCGCGAGCGGGAGCATCACGTGGATACCCGCTTGGCCCGACGTCTTCACGAAGTGCGCCGCCTCCACCTCGGCCAGGATCTCGTGCAGCAGGCGCGCGAGCTCGACCACGTGCGCGAACGGCGCCTGCTTCGGATCGAGATCGAGGATCAGCCAGTCCGGGCGATCGAGCGCGCCGCGGCGCGCGCTCCAGACGTGCAGCGGAATCGCGCCGGAGTTGATCACGTAGAGCAGCGTGCGCAGGTCGTTGCAGACGAAGTAGTCGGTGCCGTCGATCGTTTCGCGCCGCGCCCACTCGGGCGTGAACTCGGGCGCGTTCTTCTGATAGAAGCTCTTGCCGTCGATGCCGTCCGGGTAGCGCGTCAGCACGACCGGCCTGTCCCTCAGATAGGGCGCGAGCCACGGCCAGACGCGCTCGTAATAAGCGAGCAGGTCGCCCTTCGTGTAGCCCTCGACCGGCCAGAACACCTTGTCGAGGCGCGTCAGCTTCAGCTCCGCATCGCGCCGCGCGGCAGCAGGCTTCACGTCGCGCGCCTCGGGCTCGGGCTCCAGCGCGCGCGCGTCGGGCGCCCGGCAGGCGGCCAGCGCGACGTCCCCGCGCATGCCCAAGAAGACGGGATGCCGCAGCATGCCGCTGCTGGTGGTTTCGCCGAAGCGCACCTCTGCGACCAGCTCGGGCTCGACGAACCACGAGCCGCGCGGCAGCGGATCGGGCAAGCCGCTGAACGCGGGCTTCGCGCGCCGGCGCTGCTCGAGCGCGGGCAGCAGCTGATCGACGACGGCGGCGGAGAGGCCCGAGCCGGCATTGCCGGCGTAGACGAGCTCGCCGCGCTGATGACCGGCCAGCATCAGCGAGCCGAGCGCGCTGCGCGAGCCGCGGCCGGGCGACACGCCGACCACGACGAGGCACGCCGCGCGCGGCACCTTGATCTTGATCCAGCGCTTCGAGCGCTCGCCCGCGGCGTACGCCGAATCGGCCTGCTTCGCGATCACGCCTTCGAGCCCGTGCGCGCCTGCCGCCTCGTAGAGCGCGAGCCCATCGCCGCTCACGTGGTCCGCGAGGCGTAGCGGCCCGCGCGGCGGAACGAGTGACGCGAGGATCTGCTTGCGCTTCGCAAGCGGGAGCGCGCGCAGATCGAAGTCGGAGACCGCGAGGCAGTCGAACGCGTAATAGACGACCGGCACCTCGCACCGTAATGCCTCGGCCTCGCGCGCGTCGCTCTGCGTGAAGCGGCGTTGGATGCGCTCGAAGCTCGCGCGCCCCTGCGCGTCGAGCGCGACGATCTCGCCGTCGAGCACGACGCGCTCGAGCGGCAGATGCGCGAGCGCGCTCGCGAGCTCGGGATAGAGCCGCGTGCGCTCGCCGCCGGTGCGCGCGAACAGCCGTGCGTGTCCGCGCCCGGCTTCCGCGATCGCCCGCACGCCGTCGTACTTCAGCTCGAACAGCCAGCCCTCGCGCGAGAACGGGCGCTCGCTCGTCGTCGCGAGCATCGGCCGCAGCTTCGCCGCGTCGAGCGCCGCGCGCCGAGCGCCGGCCTGCTCGGCGAGCCGCGCGAGCTCGGCGTCGCGCGTGACGCCGGCGGCGAGCTCGTGCACCGCGAGCCCGGAGAACACCGATTCGGGCGCGCGCTCCACGATGTCGGGCGGCTCGAAGCCGCGCTCCTTCGTGAATAACAACCACTCGCGCGACGGCTTCGCGCGGCCGCCGGTGCGCACGAGCGCAAAGCGCCCGCGCAGCTTGTGGCCGTCGAGCGCGAGATCGAGCTTGCCCCTCGCGAGCGCGTCGGCCGGCGCGACGCCGTCCACGCTCCGGTAGCTGCCGCAGTCCCAGACGATCATCGCGCCGGCGCCGTAATTGCCGGCCGGGATCACGCCCTCGAAGTCCGCGTACTCGAGCGGGTGATCCTCGGTCTGCACCGCGAGCCGTTTCTGCGTGGGGTCGAGGCTCGGCCCGCGCGGCACGGCGAAGCTCACCAGCACGCCGTCGATCTCGAGCCGCAGGTCCCAGTGCAGGTTCCGCGCGGCGTGCTGCTGCACGACGAAGCGGCGCGGAGCGCCGGGGGGAAGCGCACGCGGCTCCGCGTCCGTCCCGAACGGCTCGGGAGTGCGGCTCGCGTCCCGCTTCGCGCGGTAGTGCTTCAAATCGCGCAGCGTGCGCTCCCTGTCTTACTCGATGTCCGTGGGATTCGAGCTCGCGCGCCGCATCGCGTCACGGCGGGTGTCGGACTCCCGACACCGAGCGGTGTCGGCATCAAGCGCAGCGCCTCGCTCGTCGATTTCTCGCATGGTAGGTTGCGAATCCCCGCGCCATCCAAGAACCCCCGCTCCGAAAAGCAGGTGCCCATGCCGGCTCGCGCGTCCTCCTCGGCGACGATCTCGTTCGGCCTCGTCTCGATTCCGGTGAAGGTCTACACCGCGAACCGCAGCAAGAGCGTCTCGTTCAACATGCTGCACGCGAAGGACAAGTCGCGGCTGCGCCAGCAGTACCTGTGCGCCACCTGCGGCGAGACGGTCGAGAGCGGCGACCGCATCAAGGGCTACGAGTACGCGCGCGACCAGTACGTCGTGATGAGCGACGAGGAGCTGAAGGCGCTCGAGCGCAAGAGCGACCGCACGATCGAGATCGAAGAATTCATCCCGATGGAGAAGGTGGACGCGCTCTATTACGAGCGCGCGCAGCTGCTCGGCCCCGACAAGGGCGGCTCGAAGGCGTATCGCCTGCTGAACGAGGCGATGCTGACGATGGGGAAGGTGGCGATCGGCCGGCACCACGTCCGCGGCCGCGAGCAACTGGTGCTGATTCGCCCGCTCGGCCGCGGTCTCGTGCTGCAGGGGCTCTACTACGCCGACGAGGTCGCGAAATTCGACGACATCGAGTTCGGCGAGGAGCCCGAGATCAGGCGCGGCGAGCTCGACCTCGCGCAGCAACTGATCGAGCAGCTCGCGAACGAGCGCTTCGAGCCCGAGAAGTACGAGGACGAATACCGGCGCGAGCTGCTCGCGGCGATCGACCGCAAGGTCGCGGGCGAAGAGATCGTGAGCGCGCCGAAGCCGGAGCAGCGCGAGCAGATCATCGATCTGGTGGCGGCGCTGAAGAAGAGTCTCGAGGAGAAGCGAGGGGCGGGGCCGGCGCGGGTGACGGCCGAAGAAGCGGCGGAGCGGACTCGGAAGCCAGCGCGGGCGAAGGGCAAGGCCGCGGGAGCGAAGCGGGCTTCGTCCTAACCGTCGGGAGGCGGCACGCTCGTTCGGGGCGCCGCCGCGCGGTGCGACGGGGGCTCGCTCCGCTCAGCCGCGTGAGCGCGATGGATCGTGCCTTGCGCCATTCGAGGATTCTGGCGCGCTGCGATTCTCGTTTGAGCGCGGTCACGCCTGGGCGTTCGCTCCGCGACCCCCGCCTCCCCGCGCGGCTCCTTGCATTGCGGCTTCGGCGCACAGTGGGAGGCGGAATCGTGACGCGACCGGGCCGTCGAGGCCGGGTCGCGT
>DASTOI010000749.1:0-2967 GCA_035762585.1 Myxococcota bacterium | reverse complement strand
CGTCGGCGCGAAGCCCGCAAAGTTCGCCCTACCACGGTATGCAGAGGTGTTTCCGGTCACCAGGATCGTGCCTTCGCCCGCCTCGAGCATGGCCGGCGCTACGCCGCGCGCGAGGTGGAGCAGCGCCATCGTGTTCGTCGCAAAGTTGCGCTGGAGCACGTCGGGCTCGATCTGCTGGAAGTCGCCCCAGGCGCCGCCGACCGCGTTGTGAATGAGGACGCTCACCGGGCCGAGCTCGCGCGCGATGCGCGTCAGCGTCGCGCCGATCTGCGCGCCGTCTGCGACGTCGCACGGAAACGCGCTCGCACCGGGGACCTCCGCTGCGAGCTCGCGCAGCCGGCTCTCCGTGCGCGCGAGCATCGCGACCTGATAACCGCCGGCCGCGAAGCGCCGCACGAGCGCGCTGCCCGTGCCGGGGCCGACGCCGGTGACGAGACAAACTCGATCGGACATCGCGATCTCCTTCAGGCCGGCTGCGCTGCGAGCGCAGCGGCCACGAAGTCGAGCCGATCGTTGCCGAAGAAGAGCTCGCTGCCGACGATGAAGCTCGGCGAGCCGAACAGTCCGCGCTCGGCCGCGGCCTTGGTCGCCTCGTCGAGCCTCGCGACGACGTCGTAGCTCGCCGCGCGCTCGAGCAGCTTCACACCGTCGAAGCCGGCGCGGTTCAGCGCCGCGATGACTTCGGTGGTCTGCCCGAGGTCTCGCTCGCCGTTCCACAGCTCGCCAAACACGGCGGAGACGTAGGGCGCCGCCCGCCCGTCGTCGGCCGCGATCAACGCGCCGCGTAGCAGCTGCGCGGCGTCGACCTTGCGCAGATGGGGGTTCTGGCGGACGCCGACTCCGTACTTCTTCGCCCAGCGGCCCAGATCGGCCCCCGCGTAGCGCCGCTTGTTCTGGCACTCGATCGTCGTCGGACGGTTCCCCACGAGCTTCATCAACTCGAGGATCTGAAACGGCTTGTAGACGATCTCCGCTCCGTGCTCCCAAGCGAGCGCCGGGAGCTGCGTGTTCGCGAGGTAGGAGTAGGGGCTCACGAAGTCGAAGTGGAACTCGATCGCGCGGGTCATCGCTGATCCTCTCGAGGGCGCCTCTCGGTGCACACTAAACATTGTGGTTGCATGTCGCAACCAATTCGCCTACAAGCTCGTGACCGCGCGCGCCTGCTTCAGGAGAGACGATGTCCGAGTTGAAGTCGACCGCCTGCATCCTGTGCGAGTGCAACGGTGGGATCGAGGTGCAGCTCGGCGGCGAGGACGGACGGAGGCTCGTGAAAGTGCGCGGCGACGACGCGCATCCGGCTTCTCGGGGCTACGCGTGTGAGAAGCCGTCGCGTCTCGACTTCTATCAGAACGGTCCGCATCGGCTGACGAAGCCGCTGCGCCGGCGCGCGGACGGCACGTTCGAAGAGATCGATTGGGAAACGGCGATCCGCGAGGTGGCGGCGCGCTTCGCAGCGATTCGCGACGAGCACGGCGGCGAGTCGATCTTCTATTACGGTGGCGGCGGCCAGGGCAACCACCTACCCGCCCTGTACGGACAGGTGACTCGCGCGCTGCTGGGATCCGTGCACTCCGCGAACGCGATCTCTCAGGAGAAGACCGGCGAGTTCTGGGTCGCGCGGAAGATGGTCGGCGGCTTCTCACGCGGCAACTTCGAGCACTGCGAGGTCGGACTGTTCCTGGGCAAGAACCCGTGGTTCTCGCACGGCATTCCCCATGCCCGCCTCACGCTGCGCGAGATCGCGAACGATCCGAAGCGCTGCCTGATCGTGGTCGATCCGCGACGCACGGAGACCGCCGAGATCGCCGACATCCACCTCCAAGTGAAGCCTGGCGGCGATGCGTTCCCGCTCGCGGCGGTGATCGGCGTGATCGTGCAGGAGGGATTGTTCAAGCGAGACTGGCTCGCGGAGCACGCCGACGGCGTCGAGCAGGTGCTGCCGCACTTCACGTCGCTCGACGTGGCAGCCCACGCGGCGAAGAGCGGCGTGCCCGAGGAGCAGGTGCGCACGGCAGCGCGGCGCATCGCGGTGGCCGAGAGCGTCGCCACGTTCGAGGACCTCGGTGTGCAGATGAACGTGCACTCGACGCTGGTTTCTTACCTACACAAGCTGCTCGTTCTGCTCACCGGGAACTTCGGCAAGAAGGGCGCGGAGTACCGGCCGACCACGCTCGTCCCGCAGGCCTTCAACGGCGAAGAGAACGGTACGACGCCCGTGACCCGCTCGAGAATCATCGGCGGGCTCACCCCGTGCAACGTGGTCCCGGACGAGATTCTGACCGACCACCCCAAGCGCTTCCGCGCGATGCTGGTCGAGAGCGGCAATCCCGCGCATTCCATCGCCGATGGCGTGCGCATGCGCGAGGCGCTCGAAGCGCTCGAGCTCGTGGTGGTGATCGACGTCGCCTTCACCGAGACGGCGCGGCTCGCGGACTACGTGCTGCCGGTCGCGAGCCAGTTCGAGAAGGCCGAGGCGGTCTTCTTCAACTTCGAGTTTCCCAACAACTACTTCTATCTGCGCAAGGCGCTGATGTCGCCGCTGCCAGGGCTGTTCTCGGAGGCGGAGCTGCACGCGCGGCTCGCCGAGGCGCTCGGCGCGCTGCCGAAGGACGCCGTCGGGGTGCTACGCGAAGCCTGGCTCGAGGGCCGCGTAGCCTTCCGCACGAAGTTCTTCGAGCTCATCAGCGCGGACGCGCGGCTGGTCGCCATCGCGCCGGTATTGGTCTATCGCGCGATCGGCGATCTCCTGCCCGAGGGCCTCGCGGAGGGCGCAGGCGTCTGGGCGATCTGCCAGCTCGCAGCGCCCAAGATCGCGCCATCGCTCGCGCGCGCAGGCTTCACTGGCTCGCCGCCGGAGGCGGCGGACGCACTCTTCGACGCGATGCTCGCGAGCAAGAGCGCGATCACGTTCTCGGTCGACGAGTGGGAGGAGAGCTTTGCCCGAGTGACCACACCGAACCGCCGCAT
>DASTOI010000748.1:0-6854 GCA_035762585.1 Myxococcota bacterium | reverse complement strand
CGCCGCAACAGCGCGGCAAAATCGGCGTCGAGCTCGATGCAGAGCAGCCGCGCGCCGGCGGGCAGCGCGGCGAGCAGCGCGCGCGTCGTACCGCCGGTGCCCGGACCGAGCTCGACCACGAGCTGCGCGCTGCGCACCCCGGCGAGCGAGACCAGGCGGCGCTCGAGAAAGCGCGAGCTCGGCATCACCGACGCGACTTGTTGGGGGCGGCGCAGGAAGCCTTGCAGGAACGGGAGGTGCTCGTCGCGCAGCAGGTTCCGCTTCGGCCGCTTCTGGAATCGCTCGATCGCCACGCATCGGCTCCCGGTTTGCCGCAGCGCGGGCCCGCGCGCTCGACTTCTCATGCAGTCTGCACGCTCAGCTCGCGCTCGTCACCCACGAAATGTTCGCGTCGGCGATCTTCGGCGTGCGTTCGGCGAGCACCGCGAGCTTGCGCGCGACCGTGCCGGCGATCGCGCGCAGCGCCGCGGCGGCCGGCGCGTCGGGCGCGTGCACGAGAATCGGGCGGCCCGCATCGCCGCCTTCGACCACGCGCGAGTCGATCGGCACTTCCCCTAAGAAGTCGACGCCGAGCTCATCGGCGACGCGCTTGCCGCCGTCCTTGCCGAAGATCCAGTACTTGCGATCGGGCAGATCGGGCGGGACGAAGTAGGCCATGTTCTCGACGATGCCGAGCACGGGAACGTCGACCTTCTCGAACATGCGCAGGCCCTTGCGCGCATCGATGATCGAGAGGTCGTTCGCGGTCGTGACGATCACCGCGCCGGAGAGCGGCGCGTTCTGCGTGAGCGTCAGCGCCGCGTCGCCGGTGCCGGGCGGCAGATCGATCACGAGGTAGTCGAGCTCGCCCCACGCGACGTCGACCAGGAACTGGCGGATCAGCCCATGCACCATCGGCCCCCGCCAGATGACCGGCGAGCTCTCGTTGATGAAGAAGCCCATCGACATGACTTTCATGCCGTAAGCCTCGAGCGGCAGGATGACCTTCTTGCCGGCCTGCTCCTCGCTGACGGGCCGCTCCTTCACGCCGAGCAAGAGCGGCAGCGAAGGGCCGTAGACGTCCGCGTCGAGGATGCCGACGCGCGCGCCGCTCTCACAGAGCGCGAGCGCGAGGTTCACCGCGGTCGTGCTCTTGCCGACGCCGCCCTTGCCGGAGGCGACCGCGATCGTGTTGCGCACGCCGGGCAGCACGTCGCCGCGGTCGGGGCCGGGCAGCGCGCCGCGCCCCCGCGTGTTCGCCGTCATCGTGACTGCGACGCTCGTCACGCCCGCGAGCGCGCCGACGCGCTCGGTCGCGGCGCGCTCGAACTCGGCCTTCACCGGGCACGCCGGCGTCGTCAGCTCGATCGCGAACGCGACCGCGCCGCCGTCGATGCGCAGGTTCTTGATGAAGCCGAGCTCGACGATGCTCTTTCCGAAATCCGGGTCGACGATCGGACGCAGCGCGGCCAGGACCTGCGCGGGGGTGACGGCGGTCATCGGCGGCTCCTGGGCGTCTTTGCGAGCGCGCCTCGCGCTCGCGGGAAGTTCTGCAGAGTCGGCAAGGCCAGGGGGAGCGTCAAGCAGGCTTGCTCGGTCTGGACGCCGCTGCGAGCGTGCGCTGCCGAAGAGGTGCCGCGGACGCGCGCGGACTGCGCCGAAGTGGGGCGCACAGGCACGCGATCGGTGTGCTTCGCACCGGCGGGAGAGCCGAGATGACACTGCCCGCGTTTCTCGATCCGACGAGCTGGGGCGCCTGGACCGCGGTCGGCTTCACCGGGCAGGCGCTGTTCTTCTCGCGCTTCGCGGTGCAGTGGATCGCATCGGAGCGCCGGGGGCAGAGCCACATGCCGCTCGCGTTCTGGTGGCTCTCGCTGCTCGGCAGCCTGATCACGCTCGCGTACGCGATCCACCGCCGCGATCCGGTGTTCGTGATCGGACAGGCGTTCGGCTGGACCGTGTACTCGCGCAACCTCGCGCTGATCTACCGCGCACGCTGAGCGGCGTCCGGCTTGCTCGCCGCGCGGCGCAGGATCGCGCGGTAGCCGTCGCGCTCGACGCACGCGCGCCCGAGCAAGCCGCGCTCGCGCAGCAGCTCGTGCATCCGCGGCAGCTTGTAGTGCGGCACCGTCATCAGCAGGTGGTGCTCGAGGTGGAAGTTCACACGATTCGGCGCGATGAACAGGCGCTCCCACCAGCGGCCGAGCGTCGTGCGCGTGTTGCCGAGCGGGTCGTCGAGGCTGGGCGTCAGCGCGTGCTCGGCGATCGAGCGGATGCGCGTCAGCAGCGTGTTCGTGGTGAGCCACGCGCCGGCCCATAACAAGTAGAGCTCCGCGTGCCCGAGCGCGGCGAGCGCTCCGAGCAGCAGCGCGTTCGTCACGACCACGCCGATCGCCGCGCGCCGCCCGGCCGGCTCGTGCCAGCGCGCGACGCTCCGCTTCCAGCCCGCGCGCGCGAACTTGACGCCGGTCTGGCCGGAGAGATCGCGCACGATCTTGCGCCGCAAGCTCGCGCGCGTGATCGGGAACGGCGTCACGAGCCCGAGGTCGGGATCGCGCTCGGTGCCGGTGTGCGCGTGATGCTGCAGGTGATACGGCCGGTAGAGCGCCATGTCGCTCCAGACCGGATACGCGCACAGCCACTGCCCGGCCCAATCATTGACGCTGCGTATCGCGAACAGCGAGCGATGCGACGCCTCGTGCATCAGCACCGCGAGCCCGAGCTGGCGCGCGCCGATCAGAAACAGCGCGAGCACGATCGGCACGACGAGCGTCGGCCCGTGCGGCCACCACGCCACCAGCGCCATCGATGCGAACACGACGCCCCAGTCGAACGCGATCGACCACCAGCTCCGCCAATCCTCGAAGCGCAGCAGCTCCGCGATGTCCTCGCGCGAGAGATGCTCGCGCCAGGAGAGATCGCCCTCGGCGGTGTGGCGCTCGACGACGGCTTCGACGGCCATGGCCATGCGAATCTCCTAAGCGATCGCGAGCGACAGCGTGCGTTCGCCGTGTGCGGGCGCCGAGACGTGCGGCGCGTCGTAGCGCGACATGAAGCTCGCCCACGCGCGGCGCCCGGCGCGGTCGTAGCGGCGCATCGCGGCGACCAGCGCGCGGCGCTCCGCTTCGGGAGCGAGCGGCTCGGGCAGCAGCGGATCGAGCACCAGCTCGCGGATCACGCGACCCCCTAACAGGAACGATTCCACCATCGCGCGCTCCTCGGGCAACGCCGCGAGCCGCGCCTCGCTCGCGTCCAGCTCGGCGAGCGAGCGGCGGTAGGAGGTCGCGAATGCCTCGCGCTTCCAAAGCCCCCGCGCGCGCGCCTCGCTGTCCGGGTCGAGCTCGCGCACGAGCGCGAGCAGCGCGTCACGCTCGAGGCCCAGCTCGTGGAGCTCTGCGCGAAGCTCGTCGAGCGATGCGCGCAGGTTGTCCGGGCGCAGCGCGAGGCCGGGCGCCAGCTCCGCAAACCCGAGCAGCGCGAGCGCGCGCTCGTGGTCGCCGCGCTCGCGCGATCGAGGTCCCGGCAGCGTGCCCGCGCGCACGAGCCACCAGCCGCCCGTCCACTTCGCGATGCGCAGCTCCGCCGCGCGCCAGCCGAGCACGCGCTGGTCGATCGCGTGGGCCGCCTTGCCGAGGCGGTAGCGGCCGCGCTCGTCGCGCGCGATCTGCCCGCTCGCGAGCAGCCGCACGATCGCGACGCGTAGCGCGTTCTCGTCGATGCGGAACAGCTTCGCCGCCGCGACGAGCGCCGAGACCGGCATCGCCGCCCCGCGCAGCGAGGAGAGCAAGTCGAGCGTGAGGCTCTTTGCGGTCGGCCGGCGCATCACGGCACATTACACGGAATGTCCGTGGCAGGCAATCGGTGTAATGTCGGTGGGCAGCCCGCTCGCGGCCGGGGATAGACTGCGCGCCTTCTCCAACCCGAACCTTCCAGGAGACCCTCATGAGCGAGCTGCTCGTCGAGAAGCAAGGCGGCGTCACGATCCTCACGTTCAACCGCCCCGATCGCATGAACGCGATCAGCGGGCCGATGCTGAGCGCGTTCTCCGAGCAGCTGCTCGAGGCGAATCGCGATCCCGAGGTGCGCGTCGTCGTGATCACCGGCGCGGGACGCGCGTTCTGTGCCGGCCTCGATCTCAAGGACCAAGGCGGCGGCAACCTCGCGGGCGCCGGCTTCGACCTGCGCGAGGCGCCGCCGGTCGTGCTGCACCAGATGGACAAGCCGACGATCGCCGCAATCAACGGCGGCGCCGCGGGCTACGGCATGGACCTCGCGATCGGCTGCGACATCCGCCTCGCGTCGGACGCCGCGAAGCTCAGCGCCGCGTTCACGAAGCGCGGCGTGCTGCCGGAGAGCGGCGGCACGTGGCTGATGCCGCGCCTCGTCGGCTGGGCGAAGGCCAGCGAGATCTTCTTCACCGGCCGCACCCTAACAGCAGAAGAGTGCCTCGAGCTCGGCCTCGTCTCGAAGATCCTGCCGGCCGAGCTGCTGATGAAGGAGACGCTCGCGCTCGCGCAAGAGATCGCCGCCAACGCGCCGCTCGCGGTGCAGGGCACGAAGCGCATGATGCGCATGGCGCTCGAAGAGAGCTTCGAGGCGAACGTTCACCACGTGTATCTGCAGCTGCTGCCGCTCTTCCGCACGAAAGACTTCGCGGAAGGCGTGAAGAGCTTCCTCGAGAAGCGGGCGCCGAAGTTCGAGGGGAAGTGATCCGGGCGGCGCTCGCCGCTCTTCGTCGCGATTCGACGCTCTTTCTTGGCGCAGCGAGGCTGCATCCGCAGTGTCGCGAGGATTCGCGAGTTCAATCAGGTGAACGCGCAGCATTGGGCAGATCGTGATTGCGTCGCCGGTAGAGGTCGCATTCTATGGCGAAACGTGAGGTTCGCGCGGTCGAGATGGTCCGGAAGATCCGATCCCAGATCAGCGCGGAACTGGCGGGCAAATCGGATGAGGAGGTGATCGGCTTCGTCAACGAAGCCGGTCGCAAAGCGCTGCGGCGCAGCAGGCGAAAAAGACCTCAGGCGTAAAGCGCCGCCGCGCGAGAAATCCCAGATCGCGCTGGTCGCTCCTACACCAGCACCGCCACCACGCTCGCCGTCATCATCGTCGCGAGCGTGCCCGCGAGGATCGCCTTGAGGCCGAGCTGCGCGATCTCGGGCCTTCGCTCGGGCACCATGGCGCCGACGCCGCCTAACAAGATGGCTAGCGAGCCGAAGTTCGCGAAGCCGCACAGCGCGTAGCTGCTGATCACGGCCGCGCGCGGCGAGATCTGCTGCTGCGCGATCAGCGCGCCGAGATCGCGGTAGGCGAGGAATTCGTTCAGCACCGTCTTCACGCCGAGCAGGGATCCCACGGTCTGCGCCTCGCCGGGCGCGATGCCGAGCAGCAGCGCGAACGGCGCGAATCCCCATCCGAGCACGCGCTGGAGGGTCAGATCCTGCACGCCGAGCCAGCCGCCGACGTGCTCGAGCCCGGCGTTCACCATCGCGAGCAGCGCGATGAACGCGATCAGGAGGCCGCCGACGTTCGCCGCGAGGCGCAGCGCGGCACTCGCGCCTGCAGCCGCCGCGTCGATCGTGTTCACCGACGTGACCGCCACCGTCGCGGCCGACGCGTGGCTCGTCTCCGGCACCGCGGTCTCCGGCACCATCACCTTCGCGAGCAGCACCGCCGCGGGCGCGGCCATGAAGCTCGCCGTCACGAGGTGGCCCGCGAAGTCGCCGCTGCCGAGCATCTTCGCGTACGCGACCAGCACCGAGCCGGCGATCGTCGCCATGCCGGCAGTCATAACGGTGAACAGCTCGCTGCGCGTCATGCGCGCGAGGTAGGGTCGGATGAGCAGCGGGGCCTCCGTCATCCCGACGAAAACGTCGGCGACCGCGGAGAGGCTCTCGGCGGCCGAGATGCCCATCGCGCGCGAGAGACCGCGCGCGAGCGCGCGCACGACGAGCTGCACGGCGCCCCAGTGGTAGAGCACCGAGAACAGGCTCCCCATCACGATGATCACCGGAAGCACTTCGAGTGCGAACGAGAACCCCGTCGTGCGAAGTGCGCCGAACACGAAGTCGGTGCCGGCGTCGGTGAAGCCGATGAACGCGTTCACGGCTTCGTTCACGCCGAGGAAAATGGCGCGGCCCGCCGCGCTCCGTAGCAAGAGCAGCGCGAGCGCGAGCTGGAGCGCGAGCCCCCACGCGACGACGCGTGCGGGGAAGCGACGGCGATGCTCGGAGAACGCCCACGCGATCGCGATGAAGACCGCGATGCCGAGCGCGGCAGCGGCGCGCGAGGGGAGCTCGCTCACGCGCGCGCCCAGGCCGCGACGAGCTCCCGCACCGCGGCGAGCGGATCGCCCGCGTTCGCGACCGCGGAGATCACCGCAAAGCCTTGAGCGCCCGCCGCGCGAACGCCCGCGCAGTTGCTCGCGTCGATGCCTCCGATCGCGACGAGCGGTCTCGGCCCGCGTTGGGTCGCGATCTCGCGCAGCGCCGCGAGCCCGCGCGCTTCGTAGCCCGTCTGCTTGCTCGCCGTTCCGAAGAGCGGCCCGTAGGCGACGTAGTCGATCGGCTCCGCGAGCGCGCGGGCGAGCTGGTCCGCGTCGTGAGTCGATCGCCCGATCGCGAGCTGCGGCGCGATCCGGCGCGCATCGACGGGCGGGAGATCGTCCTGCCCGAGATGCACGCCATCCGCGCCGCACGCGAGCGCGAGATCGACGCGATCGTTCATGACGAGAAGCAGCTTCGCCGCGCGAGTGAGCGCCCGAATCTCGCGCCCCCACGCCAGCGCCTCGGCATCGGTCGCATGCTTCGCGCGCAGCTGAACGACGCGCGCCCCGCCGGCGCACGCGGCGCGCGCCTGCGCGACCGGATCGTGCCGCC
>DASTOI010000747.1:0-11565 GCA_035762585.1 Myxococcota bacterium | reverse complement strand
TGGTCGAGAGAGAGGGCGCCGGGGCCTGCGATCGCGAGCTGCACGAGCAGCGCGATGTACAGGAACTCGGCGAGGCCGAAGAGCGCATTCGCGCCGGTGATCTTCGGCGCGAGCGCGGTCGCGAGCGCGACGACCATCGTGCCGATCAGCGGGAGCGCGGCGAGCCGCGTCGCGAGCCCTGATAACACCAGCGCGCCGCAGACGAGCTCGACGCTCGCGACGAACGGTGCCTGCAGCTCCGGCGCGGGAACGCCGAGGCTCGCGAAGAAACGCGCGACCTGATCGAGGTTGTGCAGCTTCCCCCAGCCCGAGTGCGTGAAGACGACGCCGACGATCACGCGCGCGAGAAGCGGCGGCGCAAACGCGAGGCGCTCGGCGAGCGCGAGCAGCGCACGCGAGAGGCGAAGCAAGCGCGACATGGGATTCCTTTCGGCGCGGGAAGGCGCGATGAGTTCGCCGGCGAGCGCGAGAGGCTGCGCATGCCGCTGAGCGACCGATGCGCGCGGCCCGGCGAGGTAACACGAGGCCTCGATGCGGCTCACGCAGCTCCGCCACGTCGGCGCTCGGAGCGGCGAGCACGTCAAGCACCCTCCGCGTTACCCGCGGCGCGGCGCGCGCGTCCATGCGCTGACCGCGCGGCGATCCGTCCGCCGGAATCGCGCGCGCTGCGCGCACAGGAGAATGGAACATGGAACGAGCTCGAACTTCGAAGCGCTCGCGCGTCGCAATGCTCGCGGCGCTCGCGGGCATCGCGGCCGGCTCCGCGCTGGCGCTCGGCTGCAGCGAGGGCGCGACGGCGTCGGCCGACGCGACCGAAGCGAACGGCTGCAACGGCCCGAACGGCTGCAACGGGGAGACCGCGCAGGCCGGCGCGCACTCCGCTCCGGCCGCAGCGCAGTCCGCCGAAGCCGACGCGAACGGCTGCAATGGCCCGAACGGCTGCAGCGGCGAAGCGGAAGCGGCGCAGTAAGCGCCGCTTGCTGAGCGAGCGCGGGCGGTGAATCGCTTCGGGCTTCCCGATCTGGGTCTCGGCCTCGGCCTGCGCGCGCAGCACGCGCGCGAGATCCTCGAGCACCGCCCGCCGCTCGGCTTCCTCGAGCTGCTCACCGAGAATCACCTGCGGCAGCCGCCGCGCGCGCAGGCGCAGACCGAGGCGCTGGCGGCGGCCTATCCGGTCGTGCTGCACGGCGTCTCGATGAACGTCGGCTCGGTCGACCCGCTCGATCGCGAGTATCTCCGCGAGGTCCGCGCGCTCGCGGATCGGCTCGGCGCGCGCTGGATCTCCGATCATCTGTGCTGGACCGGTGTCGATGGCTGGAACAGCCACGAGCTGCTGCCGCTGCCGTACACCGAGGAGGCGTTGCGACACGTCGCGCGCCGCGTGCGCCAGGCGCAGGACTCGTTGGGGCGTCGCCTCGCGCTCGAGAATCCATCGACCTACCTCGCGTTCGCGCATTCGCAGATGCCCGAGGCCGAGTTCCTCGCGCGCCTGTGCGATCTCGCCGACTGCGCGCTGCTGCTCGACGTGAACAACGTCGCCGTGAACGCGATGAATCGCGGCGGCGACCCGAGCGCTTACCTCGCCGCGCTGCCGCGCGATCGCGTCGTGCAGATCCACGTCGCCGGCCATTCGCGGCGCGGGCGCTGGTGGATCGACACGCACGCAGCGCCGGTCGCGCCCGCGGTGTGGCGCCTGTACGAGGAGGCGCTCGCGCGCTTCGGGGCCGTCTCGACGCTGCTCGAGTGGGACGCCGCGATTCCGTCGCTCGCAGCGCTGCGCAGCGAGCTCGCGAAGGCGGAGCCGATTCGCGCGCGAGCGCAGGCGGCCGCCGATGCGGCGTAGGCCCTCGTCGTCGACGCCTCCCCCTCCGCTCGCGCAGCTGCAGCGAACGCTGATGCGCGCGCTCTACGCACCGCGGAGCCGTTCCAATCGGGCTCCGCGGGACGGGCTCGCGCTCTATCGGCGGATGGGCGCGCTGCGCTTCGAGCGCGAGGTGGCGCGCGAGTTCCCGCGCGTGCGCGCGCTGCTCGGAGACGAGGAGTTCGCCGCGCTCGCTCGCGCGTTCGTCGCGTCGCATCGGTCGCGCTCGTTCACGCTCGAAGGCTACGCCGATACGCTGCCGCGCTTCATCGCGCGCACGCGCGGGCGAAGCGCGGCGCACGCGCTCGCGTCGTTCGAGCTCGCGCTGCGCCGGGCACAGCGCGCGGACTCGAAGCCCGCCACGCCGCGGCCCGGTGCGCTCGCTCATGCCCCGGGCGCGCGCGTAACGAGTGGGCCGAGGCGGGCGAGCGTCGCGGTGTTCCAGCGAGACGGCCGCGCGGCGTGGCTCGACGTCGCCGCCGCGGAGGCGCCGCTGCTGCGCAGCCTGCTCCGCGGCGCGCGCGTGGATCGCGCGGTCGCCCGCACGAGGCTCTCGCCCGCGCGGATCCGCGCCGCGTTCGAGCGCTGGGTCGCCGCCGGCCTTCTGCTCGCCGCGCCTTCGCCGGAGTAATCGCCGCCCGCGAACGGCCGCGGCCGCGGCTCGCGCGATTTCGCGGGCGCCCGCGAACCCTCGCGGCCACCGCCCGCGAACGCCGCGCGCACGCGCGAAATCCCTCCCCGCGCCGTGGCACGCGCCTTGCTCAAGGCCCGCGCGGGGCCACGAAACACGAAGGAAGGGGAGACGCGATGATGGATCGATGCGAGAGCGAGCTGCTCGGCGCGTTGCAGCGCGGCGACGAGCGCGCGTACACGGAGCTCGTGCAGGCCAACACCGGAAAGATGCTCGCGGTCGCGCGCCGAATACTGAAGAGCGACGAAGAGGCGTACGACGCGACGCAGGAAGCGTTCCTGCAGGCGTTCAAGGCGATCGGGAATTTCCAGGGCGACGCGATGCTGTCGACCTGGCTGCACCGCATCACGGTGAACGCGTGCCTGATGCGCCTCCGTCACCGCAAGCGCCATCCCGAGACCGCGATCGAGGACCTGCTTCCGCAGTTCGACGAGACTGGGCACCGCATCGAGAGCGGGCCGGCGTGGACCGAGGACGTCGTCGACCGCCTCGAGTCGGCGCAGCTGCGCAAGGTCGTGCGCGACGCGATCGACCGCCTGCCTGACAACTACCGTACCGTGATCGTGCTGCGGGACATCGAAGGCCTGTCGACCGAGGAGGCTGCGGTGGCGCTCGGAGTTCGACCGGAGGCCGCGAAGATGCGGCTGCACAGGGCGCGCCAGGCGCTGCGAACGCTCCTCGCGCCGCACTTCGCCGTGGAGGCCGAGTAGATGACGAGCCGACTCACGTGCCGGGAGCTGATCGAGTTCCTCGACGACTACGTCGACCAGCGCCTCGCGGCCCCCGAGCGCGCGCGCTTCGACGATCACCTCGAGCGCTGCCCGGCGTGCCGCCGCTACCTGATGGGTTATCAGGGGACGCTGCGCGCGGTCGCGCTTGCATGGGCGCCCGACGCGGCCGCGCCGCCCGAAGTGCCGAGCGAGCTGGTCGCCGCGATCCTCGCATCGCGCCGCGCGAGCTGACGCGCGGCGAGCTGCACGCCGAGCAGCGCGAGCGCGAAGCCGAGCAGCGCGAGCGGAACGCACGCGAGGCCGAGCCGCGCCGCGGCGATGCCGGTGAGCGCCGGAAGCCCGGCTTGACCGAGCGCCGCGCTCGCGATCTGCAAGCCGACCGCGTTCGCGGTGTGGGCCTCGCCGATCCGCTCGGGCGTGCTCGCGATCAGCGCGGGGAAGATCGGCGCGGCGCCGAAGCCGAGCAGCGCGGCGCACGCGAGATCGAGCGAGAAGCCGGCGTCGAGCGCGAGCCCGACCGCCGCGACCGCGCACAGCAGTGTCGCGGGCACGACGACCGCGCTCGCGCCCCAGCGATTCGGCGCGAAGCCGAACGCGACGCGTCCCGCGAGCAGCGCGCCCCAATAAGCGCCCGCCGCGCCGCTCGCAACCGCCATCGACGCGCCGCGGCCCTCCTCGAGCAGCGAGTAGAGCCACGCGCCGGCGGTCGCTTCGACGCCGAGATAGAGGAAGAACGATGAGGCGCCGAGCTGAGCCGCGCGCGAGCGGAGCGTGGCGACGAGGGGCGCCGCAGGCGCGTCGCCCGACCCGCCGGCGTCATCCGCGGCGGGCGCGCCCGGCCAGAGCCTTCGCGTCGCCGCGAAGCCGAGTGCGAGCGCGAGCTGGGCGGCGCCGAGCGCGAGGTAGCCCGCGCGCCAGCCCGCGCCGCTCATCAGCGCGTGCGTCATCAGCGCCGGGCCGGCGGTCGTGCCGAGGCCGTACGCCGCGTGCAGCCAATGCAGCGTGCGCGGCGCGAAGCGCAGCGCGGCGAACGCGTTGATCCCCGCGTCGATCGCGCCGGCGCCGAGCCCGGCGACGAGGCCGCACGCGACCATCGCACCCCAGCTGGGCGCCGCCCAATAGCCGAGCAGCGCCGCGCCGGTCGCGGCGCACGAGAGCGCGAGCAGCGCGCCGAGCGAGATGCGCGCGAGGATCGCACCAGCGAGAAAGCTCGCGCTCGCGTAGCCGGTGACGCTCGCCGCGAGCAGCGCGCCGAGCGAATCGAGCGGGAGCCCGAAGCTCTCGCGCACGCGCGGCCACGCGACGCCGAGCGCGCCGTCGGGCAGCCCGAGGCTCGCGAAGCCGAGGAACGCGAGCATCCCGAGCGCGAGGCTGCGGCGGGCGCGCACGGCAGCCCTAACGACCCATGCCGGACGAGCGCGTCGTCGCGAACTGCACCAAGTCCTTCGAGAACACGAGATCGAGCGTCCAGTCGAGCGCGACGCGCAGCTTCTTCTCGAGCCGCGGCAGCTTCGCGAGGTAGATCGTGCGCCACAGGAACCACGCGGCGAAGCCGGAGAAGCGCATGCCGAAGATCTGCGCGACGCCCGCGCGCCGCCCGATCGTCGCGAGCTGGCCGATCGTCGCGAAGCGGAACTCGCGCAGCCGACCGCCGCGCAGCCGCGCGCGCACGTTCTTCGCGAGCACCGCGGCCTGGCGCAGCGCGTGCTGCGCGGTCGGCGGATACGGCCGCCCGCTCGCGTCGGGGATCCACGCGCAGTCGCCGATCGCCCAGACACCGGGATGTGTCGGGACGCCGAGCTGCGGCGTCACCTTGATGCGCCCGGCTTCCTTCTCGCACGCGAGCTGCGCGAGGATCGGATGCGCCGACGTGCCCGCGGTCCACACGAGCGTGCGCGTCTTCAGCTTCGTGCCGTCCGAGAGCTCGACCTCGTCCTCGGCGGCGGCGCTGACGCGCGTCTCGAGCCGAACCTCGACGCCGCGCGCCGCGAGCTTCTTGCGCGCGTACGCGCCGAGCCGCGGGTCGAGCTCCGGGAGGATCTCGTCGCCCGAGTGCGCGAGCACGAAGCGCAGGTCGCGCTCCGACAAGTTGGGGTAGAAGCGCAGCGCCTCGCGCGCGAAGTCGTTCAGCGCGCCGATCGTCTCGACGCCCGCGAAGCCGCCGCCGGCGACGACGACCGTGCACAGCGCCGCGCGCCTCCCGACGGCGCGCGAGCACTCGGTATCCGCCTCTTCGAGGCTCGCGATCACGTGGTTGCGCAGCGCGATCGCGTCGCCGAGCGACTTCATCGTGAGCGCGTTCTGCTCGAGCCCCGGAATTCCGCGGAAATTCGTCACGCCGCCGAGCGCGAGCACGAGCTGGCCGTAGTCGAGATCGTGATGGTGCTCGTCGCTGCGCGAGCCGTGCACGACGCGCACCGAGCGGCGCTCGAGATCGATGCGCGCGACGTCGCCGACGAAGAACTGCACGCGCCGCAGCAGCTTGCGCACCGGATTCACGATGTGCGTGAGATCGATGTCGGCCGCGGCGACCTCGTGAAGCATCGGCGTGAACGAGAAGAAGTTCTCGCGCGAGACGAGCACAATCTCGATCTCGGGCCGGTCGGCGAGCTCGCGCTCGAGGTGGAGCGCCGCGGTCACGCCGCCGAAGCCGCCGCCGAGAATGATTACGCGCTGCTTCGGATCGCTCGGCATCATCGTCCCTTCGCTGCGCGGTTTCGCGCGAGGTCCTCGATCAGGCGCACCACGAGCGCGGTCCAGCCGGTCTGATGGCTCGCGCCGAGGCCGCGCCCCGTCTCCGCGCAGAAGTACTCGTGGAAGAGATTCAGCTCGCGGAAGTGCGGGTCGTCTCGGTAGAGGTCGCTCTGGCGGTGCCACGGCCGCGCGCCGTCGGGCCCCGCGCGGAAGATTCCGCTGAGCCGCTGCGCGAGCTCGCGCGCGACCTCGGCGAGCGTCAGCGCGCGTCCCGATCCCACCGGACACTCGACGCGCAGGCTGTCGCCGTAGAAGTGCCCGAAGCGCTCGAGCGCCTCGACGAGCAGATAGTTCACCGGGAACCAGATCGGCCCGCGCCAGTTCGAGTTTCCGCCGAACAAGCCGGAGTCCGACTCCGCGGGCAGGTAATCGACGCGATGCGCGGCGCCGCCCGCCCAGAACACGTACGGCGTGTGCTGGTGGAAGCGCGACAGCGAGCGCAGCCCGTTCGGCGCGAGGAACTCGCCCTCGTCGAGCAGGTACCTGAGAACTCGGCGCAGGCGCTGCTCGTCGGGGATCGAGAGCAAGTGCAGGCGGCGGCCGGCTTCGAGCCGAGACGTCACGTGCCGCGCGAGCTCGGGGCGATTGCGCAGGAACCACTCCATGCGCTTGCGGAAGCCCGGCGTCTTCGCGAGCTGCGCGTCGTCGAGCACCTCGACCGCGAGCAGCGGCAAGAGGCCCACCATCGAGCGCACGCGCAGCGGGATCTCCTGCCCGTCGGCGTGCAGCTCGTCGTAATAGAAGCCGTCCTGCTCGTCCCAGAGGCCGTCGCCGTGGCGCGTGTTCATCGCGTCGACGATCGCGACGAAGTGCTCGAAGAACTTCGACGCCATGTCCTCGTAGATCGGCTCTTCCTGCGCGAGCTCGAGCGCGATCGCGAGCATCGTCGCGCTGAAGAACGCCATCCACGCGGTGCCGTCGGCCTGCTCGAGGTGGCCGCCGGTCGGCAGCGGCTGCGAGCGATCGAACACGCCGATGTTGTCGAGGCCGAGGAAGCCGCCGCCGAACAGGTTGTCGCCGTGCGGGTCCTTCCGGTTCACCCACCAGGTGAAGTTCAATAACAGCTTCTGGAACACGCTCGCGAGGAACGCGCGATCGCGCTTGCCGGCCGGCGCTTCGATCTTGTAGACGCGCCACGCGGCCCACGCGTGCAGCGGCGCGTTCACGTCGGAGAACGAGAACTCGTAAGCGGGAAGCTGCCCGTTCGGGTGCAGGTACCACTCGCGCAGCAAGAGCTGCAGCTGCTCCTTCGCGAAATGCGGGTCGACCTTCGCGAACGGGATCATGTGCGTCGCGAGATCCCACGCGGCGAACCACGGGTACTCCCACTTGTCGGGCATTGAGAGCACGTCGCGCAGGTAGAGGTGGCGCCAATCGCTGTTACGGCCGCGCCGGCGCGCGCTCGGCGGCGGCGGCTGCGCGGGATCACCCTCGAGCCAGTGCTCTGCGATCAGGTGATAGAACTGCTTCGAGCAGAGCAGCCCCGCGTAGCCTTGGCGCGCGACGCGGCGCTCCTCGGCGGTCACGCGCCCGGGCAAGAGATCGTCGTAGAACGCGTCGGCCTCGCGCCGCCGCGCGTCGAACGCGGCGGCGAAGCCCGCGCCGAGCGCATCCGCGGAGCGCTCGCTCTCGGCGCTGAGGCGCATGCGCAGCGTCGCGCTTTCGCCGGCCGCGAGCTCGAGCCGATACCACGCGGCCGCCTTCGAGCCGGCGCGCGCCGGGTTCACGGCGTCCTCGCGCCCGTGCACGACGCGCTCGTGGAACGCGTCCTTCACGAACGCGGTCTTGTTAGGGGAACCGTAGAGGCGCTCGGTGTTCGTCTCGTTCTCGGTGAACAGGAGATCTGGCGCGCCCTGCGGCCCGGGCGCGAGCTCCATCCGGAAGCGCCCGAGCTCCGGGTGGACGCACGCGAGCGCACCGCCGTCGTCGCGGATCTCGCCGCGCGCCGGGTAGCTCTCGCCGCTGCGCCCCCACGCCCAGGTGTTCCGGAGCCAGAGCTGCGGCAGCACGTGGATGCGCGCCGGCTCGGGGCCGCGGTTCGCGACGCTGATCTCGATCAAGAGATCGTTCGGCGACGCCTTCGCGTACTCGGCGAACACGTCGAAGTAGCGGCTCTCGTCGAACGCGCCGGTGTGCTCGAGCTCGAATTCGCCTTGCTCGCGCGAGCGAGCTCGATTCTCTTCGATCAGGCGCGCATACGGGTACTCGGCCTGCGGGTACTTGTAGAGCATGCGCACGTGCGAGTGCGTCGGCGTCGAGTCGAGGTAGTAGTAGTTCTCCTTGACGTCCTCGCCGTGATTGCCTTGCGGGCCGGTGAGCCCGAACAGGCGCTCCTTCAGGATCGGATCGCGCTCGTTCCAGAGCGCGAGCCCGAAGCAGATGCGCGCGCGGTGATCGCTGAAGCCGAGCAGCCCGTCCTCGCCCCAGCGATACGCGCGGCTGCGCGCGTGGTCGTGCGGGAAGTAGTCCCAACAATTCCCGTCCGCCGAGTAGTCCTCGCGCACCGTCGCCCACTGCCGCTCCGCGAGATACGGCCCCCAGCGCTTCCAGTGCTTCTCGCGCGCGTGATCTTCGGCGAGGCGTCGCTTCTCGGCGTTCGCGCTCATTGCGGCTCCTTCTCGAGCAGGCGGATGCGGTGGCCGTCGGGGTCCGCGGCCGTAATGGCTCGCGCGCCGTCCGGCGCGGGTACCGCGCCGGGAGAATCGAGCTGCGCGTGCGCGCTGAAGAGCGCTCGCTCCACGCGCGCGGCGTCGTCCACCACGAGGTCGGTGTGCCAGAACAGGAGATCGTTCGCGCGCGCGTCCGACGGCCGCGCGCGGCCGCCGCTCGGCGCGAGATACTCGAGCAGCTCGACGCCCGGCCCGCGCCCGGCGGCGAGGCCCGTGATCCGCAGCCGCGCGCCGAACACCGCATTCAGGCGCTCCTGCTCGGGCCCGTAATTCTCGCTCGCTCCCGCGACGCGAAGGCCGAGCAGATCGCGGTAGAACGCGAGGCTCGCGTCGGTGTCGCGCACCGCGATCGCGGTGTGATCGATTCCGAGAAACAGCTTGTTGGGCTCCGCACCGCTGCGCTCGCGCTGCCAGCGCGGATTGCCCTTGCCGCGCGGGAAGTGAATCAGCTCGAGGAAGTGGCCGTCGGGATCGCGGAAGTAGAACGCCGAGATCCCGCCGGCGTTCGGATTCCAGTCCGGGAGGCGCTGCGGCCCGGACGACGCGTGGCGCACGCGATGCGCGCGCAGCTTTGCGTACGCGGCGTCGATGTCGGAGACGACGATCGCGATGTGCTGAAACCAGAGGTCGTTTCCGCGCGTGTCTTCCGGAAACGCGCGTCCGGTCGACGGCGCGAGGTACTCGCTGAGCTCGATCTCCTCGCTGCCGAGGCGCAGCCGCGCGGCGCGCACGCGCGCCGGGAACACACCGGTGAGCCGCTCGACCGCCTCGCCCGCGAGCTCTCGCTCGCCGATGAGCTCGAACTCGAGCACGTCGCGGAAGAACTTCACCGACGCGTCGAGATCGCTCACCGTGAAGCCGACGCGCGCCACCGCGTGGACCTGCGCCGGCGCCTCGGCGCGCGCGAGCGCCGCGACGAGGATCAGCTTCCACGCCAGCGAAAACGCGAGGTACGCGCGCAGCAGCCGCCGCACGCGCGGCCGCTGCGCGAACGAGCCAGCGCGAGCGAGCGCGCTGCTCACTTCAGGCGCTCCGCGATCCGGTCCCCGACGCGCAACGCATTCGCGACGATCGTCAACGCCGGATTCACCGCGGCGCTCGACGGGAAGAAGCCGCCGTCGACGACGTAGAGGTTGTCGAGCTCGTGGCTCTTGCAGTCGACGTCGAGCACCGACGTCCGCGGATCGCGCCCGAACTTCGTCGTGCCGCACTGGTGCGCGACGCCGGCGAGCGGGATCCGGCCGCCGACGTACACGTTCGTCGGCAGCCAGTGCTTCATGTCCATGTTCGCGCGCGCGAGCAGCTCGCGGACTTTCCCTTTCAGCCGGTCGTGCCCCTCCAAGTTGTTGGGGGTGCGGATCAGCCGGACGCCGCCGTTCACGTCGAGCGCGACGCGGTTCTCCGGGTCGGGCAAGTCTTCGCTGGTGAGCCAGAACGGAATGCCGTGGCTCGCCATCAGCTTCAGGATTCGCTTCGGCGTCCCGGGCGGCGCGCCGACCGCGAGGATCTCGGCGTGCGCCTGGCCCATCATCTGAATCGAGCCGAGCGGGAACGGGAAGTCGTCCGCGCCGAAGTAGTAATCGGTGATCGCGAACGTCTTGTGGAAGCGCGTCGGGTTCGCCTCGCGCGAGAGCGCGACGAACATCGTGTTGTTGTGGACCATGTAGTTGCGGCCGACGAGCCCGGAGCCGTTGCCGAGGCCGTGCGGATGCGCGTCGCTCGCGCTGCGCAAGAGCAGCGCCGCGGAGTTGATCGCGCCGCACGCGACCACGACGAGATCCGCCGCGTACTCGACGCGCTCGCCGCCCTGCTCGGCGACGACGCGGGAGACGCTGCGCCCGCTCGCGTCGGTCTCGAGGCGCAGCACGCGCGTGCGCGTGTGGAGCGCGACGTTCGGATGCTCGAGCGCAGGGCGCACGCACAGCACGTCGGCGTCGCTCTTCGCGTTGACGAGGCACGGGAACGCGTCGCAGGTCGCGCAGCGGATGCACGCGCTCTTGCGCGCGTTCTGCTCGTCGAGCATCACGCCGACCGGCACGTGGAACGGCCGCGCGCCGACGCTCGACAAGTCGTCGTGGAGCTTCTGGATGCGCGGCTCGTGCGAGACCGCGGGGTGCGGGAACGGCGCGCTCGCCCACGGCTCGGTCGGGTCCTCGCCGCGATCGCCGTGCACGTGATAGAGCTGCTCGGCGCGCGTGTAGTACGGCTCGAACTCCGCGTACGAGAGCGGCCACGCCGGCGAGAGGCCGCCGTGATGCTTCAGCTCTTCGAAATCGCGCTCGCGGAAGCGAAACAGCGCGGCGCCGTAGAACTTCGTGTTGCCGCCGACGAAGTAGTGCGTACCCGGCCGGAACTCGGCGCCGTCGGCGTCGGTCCAGAGCTCGGGGCAGTCGTAGCGGCCATCCGTGATGACGTGGCGCGGGCTCCAGTTCTCGCGCTCGCGCGGAACGAAGTCGCCGCGCTCGAGCATCAGCACGCGCTTGCCGGTCTGCGCGAGGCGGTGCGCGAGCGTTCCGCCGCCTGCGCCGGTTCCGATGATGATCACGTCGGCTCGCTCCACGGCGTCTCCTCTCGCTCTCGCGGCGTGCGCTCGGATTCCGAGCGCGCGGCGGCCGTAACAGCTCGGCGCGACCCGCGGCGCGCCGGATCAGCGCGCGGCGCCGTAATCGCAGCGGAAGATGCAGCGCTGCGCGTTCTCGTGATGGAGCTTCGCGCAGTGCACGCGCTGCGCTCCGCGCACGCGCAGGTAGCACTCGGCGGCGAGCAGCATCCCGAGCAGCGGTGCGGCGAAGTAGAGCCAGAGCGCAGTGAAGCTCCCAGCGCCGAGGGCGGACGCGAGCGTGCGCGCCGGATTCATGC
>DASTOI010000746.1:0-2473 GCA_035762585.1 Myxococcota bacterium | reverse complement strand
ATTCCTTCATCGCCGGCGCCTGGGACGCCTGGCCGATGGCGTAGAGATCTCGGGTCAGGTGCCCGACCAGGTAGATGCCCAGGCTGTAGCAGCCCGCGAGAAAGGGAGTCGCGAACGAAGAGAACAGCGTCGCGAACGCGACGACGACAGCGAGCTCGAGCCCGACGAGGCCGAGCGCGATCGCATGCCCGCGATCGAGAGGGGCGTTCGCCGCGAGCGAAGCGGCGACGAAGCAGGCCGACATCACAGCGAGCAACACCCACAGGGTGGCGATGAAGCCCGCGTACTTCCCGACGATGAACGCGCTGCGCTCGACCGGCTTCGACAGGACCGTGAAGATCGTGCGCCGGTCGACCTCGCGGTGCACCAGGCCCACGCCGACGAAGATCGCAATGGCGGCGCCGAAGAAGCGGATCGCGGCGAGGCTCACGTCCTGAAGGATGCGCTCCCGCTCCACGTAGGAGAGCGTCGCCAGCGTCGCGCTGGTCGCGATGAGCACCAGCGCGAAGAAGAGCAGCACGTAGAGCACCTTGCTGCGGATCGCGTCGCGCCAGGTATTGCCCGCGATCGCGAGCACGGCGTTCGACCACCTCATCGCTCGCTCCCCTGGATGCGTCCCGCGACGGCGTCGAGGAACAGCGCTTCGAGGTTCGCGCGCACGGGCGCCACCTCTTCGAGCACAGCGCCCCGCGCGATCGCCGCCAGTAACAGCTCGTTCACGTGCTTCTGCGAAACGCGCAGCGTCACGCGATCGGCGCGTCCGGAGAGCGCCGCCTCGAAGCGCGCCTCAACCTCCTCGGCGAACTCCGGCGCCAGCGACGAGAAGCTCACCTCGAAGGTGCGCTCGCCGCCGGGCACGCCCTCGAGCGGTCCCTGATAAGCGATGCGGCCCTGCACGATGATTGCGACGCGGTCGCAGATGCTCTCGACGTCCGAGAGGATGTGCGTGTTCATGAAGACCGTCTGGCCGTTGGCGCAAAGGCGCATGACGAGATCGCGGATCTCCTTGCGGCCGACCGGATCGAGGCCGCTCATCGGCTCGTCGAGGAACACGACGCTCGGCTGGTGGACGATCGCCTGCGCGATGGCGATGCGCTGCAACATGCCCTTCGAGTACGTGCGAAGCCGGGCGTCGGCGGCGTAGGCGAGGCCGACCAACTCCAAGACCTCGTGCACGCGCTCCCGCCGCTGGCGCCTCGGAACGGCGCAGAGGCGTGCGTAATAGTCGAGGGTCTCGGCGCCCGTGAGGAAGTCGTAGAAGTAGGGGCTCTCGGGCGCGAAGCCGATGTGCCCGCGGAACGCGGTCTCGCGCACGTCGTGGCCCAGGATCTGGGCGTCCCCTCGCGTCGCGCGAATCAAGCCCATTAGGATCTTGAGCGTCGTCGTCTTGCCCGCGCCATTCGGCCCGACGAAGCCGAAGAGCTCGCCGGGGTTCACCTCGATGTCGATGCCGTGGAGCACGCGCTTCGCGCGCAGCCCGAGGCCCGGGCGAAAGTCCTTCACGAGTCCGCGCACGCGGACGATCGGCTCCTGCGCCATCCCCTCACCTGCTCTCAGTTGGCGCGTGAACGCTCGCGGAATCGCCGGATGATCTCGCGACTTCCCCCATCGAGCTTCACGCCGTAGCGATATCGGACGTGCTTCGAGACGATTTGAGCCGTTTCGCCCAGCATCCAGCCCTTGCCGAACGGGTCCGGTGGGAGAGCGCGTAGGACGCCGCCCGAGACGAGGTCGTCGACCGACTCGATGTCCCGCGCGTAACGGCGCACGTACTCGGCGCGGGCCGCATCGAGGAAGCGCGCGCGGCGCTCCGTCTCGACCTCCATCAGCGCCTCTTCGAACTTCTTCCTCTCGATCGCGTCCGTGGTCTGCTGCGCCATCTCCGCGAGGAAGGCAGCGGCCGCATCGAGCCCGCCGGCCTGCGCCGCGAGCCGTGCGTGGAGCCGCGTCAGGTAGATCGGGCGGCCTTCCAGCTCGAGCGCCGGCTCGAGCGCGCGCGCCGCCTCCTCTTGCTCGCCGAGGTAGTAGAAGTGGTTGAACGCGAGGTAGAAGTAGCCGCGCCAGTCGTTGGGATGGTGGTCGATCCCGCGGCGAATCAACCGGTTCGCCTTTCGCACCGCCGGCTCGTCGTCGTTGATCCACACCGCCGCGAAGCGGTACGGGTGATCCACCCACGGATCGAGCGTCGTGACGAGATCGATCAGCGCGGCGAGCACGTGGCTGCGACCGGCCGGACCTTCCGGGCTGCCCACGATCTGGATCGCCCGCATCCAGTGGAAGTCGGAGAGCGCCGCGTCGAACCCGAACGACAGAAGCCTCGCCGTCTGCGGGCTCGGTACGAAGATCTCGGCGTCGCCGCGCGCCGGAAGCGCGCGCAGGCTCACCCCCGCGAAGTGCACCCCGGCGACGACCAGGGTGGCAGCAACGAGACGCAGCCAGAGATGCACGCGAGCCCCGAGGCGATCAGTAGTCG
>DASTOI010000745.1:0-2585 GCA_035762585.1 Myxococcota bacterium | reverse complement strand
TGGATCATGGCTTTCTCCTCCGTGTGGGCTCTGCTCGAGGACGGGCGAGCGAGCGTCGGGCCGACACGCACGACACGCACGAGCTCAGTGCCCGATGAAGAGTGCAATCGCCGCGCCGGCGAGCAGCGCGCCGTCGGCGATCCACGCGCCGTAGCGCTCGCCGGGACGAAATGCCGCGACCGCGGCACCCATCGCGAGTGGAAGCGCGGCGAGAGCGCGCACTTCGGCCGCGCCGATCAGCGCGAGGCCGAATGCGCCGGCGCACAGCGCGCCCGCGACGCGGCGCGCGCGCCGCGCGCCGAAGTGCGCCGCGAGCCCCTCGGCGTCGCGCAGGTTCGAGAGGATCACGTTCGCTTGCAGCGCGCCGCCGACGATCGCCGCGACCAGCGCGAGCCGCGCGAGGCTCGGCGCGTCGCTCGCCGACGCGTCGCTCGCCGCCGCGGCAGGCAGCCCGACGCTCACCGCCGTCCACGAACCTGTTAGGTATACCGGCTTTGCCCACACAAAGCGCTTCAGCCGGCGGTGCGCGAGGCCGAGCGCGGCGACGGCAGCGGCGACCGCGAGCGCGCGAACGCCCGCGAGCGCACCGGCGACTAGCCCGCCCGCGACGCCGAGCGCGGTCGCGAACAGCAGCGCATTCCGATGCGCGGCGACGAACGCGCTGCGCAGCGGCGAGCTGCGCAGATCGCGCGCGAGATCGCGCACGCGATCGACGCCGTAGATCGCGACCGTCCCGCAGAACGCAAGCGCGAGCACCGGCGGCGCCGGCGCGAGCCCGAGCGCGCGCGCCGCCGCCGCAGCCAGCGCCGCCGCCGCGCACGCGACCAGCGCGCTCGAGAACGCGAACGCGTCGAGCCAATGGAGCAGTTTGCATCCGGGACGTACTTGCATCACTGGATTCGCAATCTGCTCCTCGTGCAAGTACGTCCCCGATGCAAACTGCCGATGCAAGCTTCTACGCGAACTTCGCCTTCAGCCGCGGCATCACGTCGCGCGCGAAGCGCTCGAGGCTCGCGTCCAGCGCCTCGGGCGCGACGCCCGGCGGCGCGGCCCACGTCACGACGTCGCTGAAGCCGAACGTCGCGATGAACTGCGCGAGCTGCTCGAACACCGCGTCCGCGTCGCCGACGATCCAGGTCTGCGGGATCGCGGTCGCTTCACTGCTCATGAACGAAACGGAGTCGCCGGATTCGCGCAGCCAGTCTGCGTAGATCCGCGCCTTGTAACGCTCCGCCTCGCGCACTCGCGGCCAGTCGCGCGCGCGGTCGTCGGTGACGAGCCACGGGCGGATGATGCCGACACGGCGCTCTGCCGGTTCTCCGCCTGCACTTGTTACGGCGGCGCGCCACGGATCGAGCACGAAGCGGCGGTCGCCTTGCGGCAGCAGGTTCACGCCGAGCCGCGCCGCGCGCAGCGCGCCCGCCTCGCTCATCGCGGCGAGCCAGAGCGGCGGCCCGCCCGGCTGCACCGGCCGCGGCCGCAGGGACGCGCCGCGGAACTGCCAGTGCTTGCCCGCGAAGTCGAACGGCTCGCCCGCGAACGCGCGCTGCAGCACCGCGATGCCTTCCTCGGTGCGCGAGACGCGCTCGCGCCGCTCGACGCCGAACGCCGCGAACTCGTGCGGCGCGTAGCCCATCCCGACGCCGAGCTCGATCCGCCCGCCCGAGAGGTTGTCGAGCACCGCGAGATCCTCCGCGAAGCGGAGCGGGTGCTGGAACGGCATCAGCACGACGTCGGACGAGATCCGCAGCCGGCTGGTGCGCGCGGCGAGCGCGCCTGCGACCGGCACGAACGACGGCAGGTAACCGTCCTCGACGAAGTGGTGCTCGGTCAGCCAGATGAGGTCGAAGCCGAGCCGGTCGACGCGCTCCGCCTGCGCGAGAACGCGCGCGTAGAGGTCGGCGTTCGACAGCCCGCTCCCGGGCGGGTTGCGGAAGTCGTACGCGACTCCGAGGCGCAGCGGCGGGCGGGTCCCCATCTTCGGCTCCTTCGCGAGCGCGGGCGCGAGCTTGGAGCCCGCGCGGGGCGCGCCGCCACCCGGGCCGGCCCTCGCTGCGCCGCTTTCGGCGCTGATCGCCGCTGTTTACTCTGGCTCTCCGCATGACGCAGCCGCGCACGAACGCCCGCTTGCCCGCGATCGTCACCGCGGGCGACGGCAAGGCATCACGCGCCGTCTACGGCGACGCGAAGGTCTACCTCGACGTCGCGGGACGCACGCTCGTCGCGCGCACGGTCGGCGTGTTGATGCGCGTGCCCGAGGTGACCGAGGTCTGGGTCGTCGGCAACGCGGACCGGCTCGAGCGCACGCTGCGCGAGGACGCGGAGCTGCGCGCCTCGCTCGTGAAGCCGGTGTTCGTCGTGCCGCAGTACGGAACGCTCTACGAGAACGCGTGGCTGACGTTCCGGCGCCTCTTGCCCGGCGCGCCGCCCGAGGGCCGCGATCCGGTGGGCGACGAGCTCGACCAACCCGTGCTCTACCTCTCGGCCGATCTGCCGTTCGCGACGCCGCAGGAGGTCTCGGCGTTCGTGCAGCGCGCGCTCGCGGCGGACTGTGATTATGGGCTCGGGCTGGTCACCGAGGAATC
>DASTOI010000744.1:0-2483 GCA_035762585.1 Myxococcota bacterium | reverse complement strand
GGTGCTCGTTCCGCGCGACGCGAAAGCTGCATTCTCAGAGATGGCTAGCGCGCATCAGCAGCGCGGATTAGTTGCCGGCCCCGCCGCGTCCGCTCGTGCTGGAGGGAGCGCCTCGATCAGGTGTTAGGGAGAAGGCCGCGGAGCGGTCGGCTTCGAGCCGACGGCTCCGCACGCTTCGCGAGGTCAGGGCGTTCGAGCGGGCGAACGCCGAGCCGTCGCGCGCGCGCGGATCCGCGGTGGTCGTTCGCCGCGATCAGGAAGCGGCGTTCTCCGAGACGGCGAGGGCGCGCTTCAGGAAGCGGGGCATCTCGGTCGCCTCGGGCGGCTCGCCAGCCGCCTTCAGGATGTGCTCCAGGTCCATGCGGTCGTAGCCGCCGCTCAGCAGCACGATGAAGCGCTCGCGCAGCAGCGGGATCTGCCGCGCGCGGCTGAAGATGTTATTGGCGTCGCGGCGCTTGAGGATCTCGTACCAGTTGTAGATCATCTGGAAGATCGAGAACATCGGCCGCTTGATCTGGCGCTCGTACGGCGCGAACACCTCTGCGCGGAAGTCGTTGCGGCGGAAGCCGTCGAGGATGCACTCCGACGAGAAGACGGCGGCGCGGATCGCGAGCGTGACGCCGGCCGAGAAGATCGGGTCGATGAACATCGCCGAGTCGCCGATCAGCACGAAGCCGTTTCCGACGAAGCGATCGTTCAGGTACGACACGTTCGAGATCGTCTGGACCTCGAGCGTCTGCTTCGCGTCGGCCATCCAACGGCTCATCTTGTGACAGGCGCCGATCGCGGCGTCGAGGCGCGCTTGCGGATCCTCGCCCATCGAGCGCGCGACCTTCGCATCGAGCACCGCGCCGACGCTGACGACGTCGTTCGAGAGCGGGATGAACCAGAGCCAGCCGCCGTCGATCGTGTGGATGTCGGTCGCGCTCGAGGTCGGCAGCACCTCGGCGATCGTCCCCACGACCTCGGTCGGGTCGCGGCGCACGCAGCCCGTGTAGTGCGCGAAGTGCGAGATCTTGTTGAGGGTCGGGTCCGGCCGGCGCCAGCCCAGGTGCCGCGCGAGCAGGCAGTCGCGCCCGGTCGCGTCGACGACGACCTTGCAGTCGATGCGCTGCGGCGGGGCGCCGTTGGAGCCGGCCATCACGCCGACGGCGGTATCGCCCTCGAAGATCACCTCGTGGACGGTCCACTCCTCGCGAACGTCGGCGCCCTTCGCGCGCGCGTTGTCGAGCAGGATCTGGTCGAACTTCGCGCGCTCGACGTGATAGGTCCAAGGCCGCGGGAAGTACTCGGGGTACTCCGCGGTGAGGAGCTTCACGTCCTCGGCCGCGTTGAACATCCCGAACATGACGCCTTGCTTGATCGTGAAGCCCGCGTTCTCGAGCGCCTCGCGCACGCCGATGCGATCCACGAGATCCCAGATCGCCGGCAGCAGCGACTCGCCGATGTGGAAGCGCGGAAAGCGCTCGCGCTCGAGGACGAGCACGCTACGCCCGCCGATCGCGAGCATCGCGCCCGCCGAGGCCCCGGCCGGGCCGCCGCCGATGACGACGACGTCGTAGCTGCTGGAAACCATCGGCACTCCTTCGAATGGGGCTCTCTGCATCGTCCCAGTGAGTCGCCGACATAGGGGGAAAGTGACTCAGAACCGCATCGGAGACGCTGTCGCGGCGCTGGGACAGCTCGCAAAGCGCGCCGCTACTGCCGCGCGCCTGCGCACGCCTGGAAGATCGTTTCCTGCACTTCGGGCACCCAGAGGTTCCCCAGATGCCCGCCGTGCGGAAACACGATCGCGCGCTCGCCCAGCGTCTCGCGGAGCCAGGCGACGTCTTCGGGCGCGAGCAGGAAGTCGTCGGCATTCGTGAGCACGGTGATGCGCGGGTCTTCCCGAAGCGCGGGCGCGAGGTCGCGCAGGCCGCTCCCGGCGAGCAGCGAGTCGACGCTCGCCGCGCCGCCACCGCTCCCCTGGAAGTGCGGCAGCACGAGGTGGCGGACGTACGCGTCGAACGAGCTGTCGTTCACCTCGTGGAGCAGCCAGCCGCGCTCGGGGTCGCGCTCGCTGGTTCGCTGCAGGCCGCGCCCGGTCGCGCGCTCGATCGCGACCGTCGCGTTGTGCACCGCGTCGCGGCCATTCAGGCCGATCAAGAACTCGGACTCGATGCGATCGAACGGCAGGCGCGGATCGGAGACCTTGCCCTCGAACAGCACGAGCGCCTTCTTCCCGATCTCGAGCACGCGCTCGTCGCGCTCGCCGGCCGGCCAGCGCAGCGGCGCGTCGAAGTACTCGTCGAAGCGGTGCGCGGCGCGCAGGAAGTCGACCGGGGGATTCACCGCGACCACGCGCTCGAAGTGAACCGCGCCCCCGGGCTGCGCGGCGATGTGCAGCGCGTGCGCGGCGCCGAGCGAGATGCCGAGCAGGCTGACGCTCGTCACGCGCCCTGGACGCTTCTCAGCGAGCTCCGCGTGGATCGCCTCGAGCGCTG
>DASTOI010000743.1:0-4252 GCA_035762585.1 Myxococcota bacterium | reverse complement strand
AAGCCGCCCGACTTGTAGCCGCTCGCGATGCGCAGGTAGGTCGAGACGTCCTCGGTCCATGCGAAGCGAACCGTGAACTGGCCGTCCACGTGATCCCACGTGTGGTCGTCCGTGCGCGCGACGCTGAAGGTCTGGTCGATCTCCTTCTCGTCCTTCGAGTACCGGACGCCCGCGTCGAGCGTGAGGCGCTCGCCGAAGATCGGCAGCGTGTAGGCGCCGTTCGCGAACAGCGCCCACGCGTTCGTCTCGCCTTCGTACCGGAACATGGTCTGACGGAACAGCGGCACTCGGTCGGCGTGCGTTGCGAACAACACGTGCTGGAGGTTGTCTTCCCGGAACCGCTCGCGGAACCAGTAGAAGCCGGTGACGTAGTCGATGCTCTCGCCGATGTCGCCGAGCAGCTGGATCTCTTGGGTCACCTGGCGCTGGCGCCGGCTGGTGTCGCTGCCGAAGAGGCTGGCGCTGGACAGAGTGGCTTCCGGGTCCGTGCTGGCGAGGTTGAGTCGCACGTCCACGTCGAAGAACGCATTGCCGTCGAGATCGCTTCGCCCGGTGCTCGCCCACGCGCGATACGCGGTGATCGACTTCAGGCGTGCAAACCCTAGATCGAGCTCGGTGGTGAGCGCGTGGCCGTTCATCTCGTGCCGGTCGTCGTGCGGACGCTCGAGCGAGATGCGGTCGAGCCGCTTCGAGCTAATCACGGGCGCGGGCACGCCGGCCAGGGCGAGCGAATCGAGAACCGTCTGCGTCGCGCCGAACAGCTGGAACGCTTGCGCGGTGCCCGACGAGTTCGCCCAGTCGAAGGCGTAGGTGAGTGACAGGTTCTCGAGCGCGTCCCAATCCAGCGTCACGCGGAACGCGTCGCTGTTCAGCGAGCCCGGATCGTGGGCGTCGTCGGCCAAGGTGTTATTGACGTAGCCGTCGCGCTCGGTGTGTGCGTAGGCGAGCGCCGCACGCAGACCGGGCAGCAGCTCGCCCGTCTCGACGCGCGTGCGCGACGAGAGCCGGTCCCAGCTGCCGGTTCCGATCGTCTGGCGCAAGGAGAAATCCTCACCCGGCTGGCGCGAGACGAAGTTCACCGCCCCGCCGGTCGCGTTGCGGCCGTAGAGCGTCCCTTGCGGGCCGCGCAGCACCTCGACGCGCTCGAGATCGAGCAAGTCGAACACCGCGCCGGTCGTGCGCGCGATGTAGACGCCGTCGACGTAGACGCCGACGCCGCTGTCGCGGATCAGCGCCGGCTCGGCGCTGCCGACGCCGCGGATCGCGAGCGCGAGGTTCGCGGTGCCGCCCGAGGTCTGCGTGAAGTACGCGTTCGGCGCGAGCGCGCTGATGTCGTTCGTGTCGACGACGCCGAGGCTCTCGAGCGCCTCGCCGCTGATCGCCGATACGGCGAGCGGCGTGTCCTGGAGGTTCTCGGCGCGCTTGCGTGCCGTGACGACGATCTCCTCGATGCCGGTGCCGGCGATCGCTGGCGAGGGCTCCGCGGGCGCCGACTCTTGCGAATGGACGCCGAGCGGAAACGCGCACAGAGCGAGCGAAGCGAAGATTCGGGCGAGGGAGTGTCGCGAGGGCAAGGGAGGACCTCCTATTAGGGTTCGCTGGCGATTGCTGGCGTCAGGCCGGCGATGGCGCGAGCTGGTAGAGCGCGGCCGCGTTCGCCGAGAAGAGCCGGACCTTCATCGCGTCGGACAGGTCCACGCGCTCTTCGAAGATGCGCACCGAGTCCGGGAACGCGCAGTCGAAGTGGCAGTAGTCCGAGGCGTAACAAATCACGTCTTCGCCGAATGCGCCGAACACGTAGGGGACGGTGCGATCCTCCGGCTCGGCGGTGAGGAAGCAGCGGCCGCGGAAGTATTCCGACGGCGGGCGATCGATTAGGGGCGCCTGCTCGGGCATCTGCTCCCAGTGCTCGTCGAGGCGCTCGAGCCAGAACGGCAGCCAGCCGACGCCGGCCTCCATGAAGCCGACGCGCAGGCGCGGGAAGCGCGCGAGGATGCCGCCGACCGTGAAGTTGTAGACCGCCTGCATCGCGCCGAGCGGATGCGTGATCGCGTGGATGCCGAGCCGCGTGTCGAAGCGCTCGATGCCGAACGGCACCTGGCCGGGCGCCTGCCCGCCGCCGTGCGTGCAGACCGCGACACCGAGCCGGTTCGCGGTCTCCCACACGACGTCGAAGCTCGGGTGATCGAGATTCTTCTCGCGGACGTGCGTCGCGGTGACCATGCCGACGAAGCCGTGCTGCGTGACGCAGCGCTCGAGCTCCTCGGCCGCGAGCTTCGGCTCGATCATCGGCAGCTTCGCGACGAGCTTCAGCCGCTGCGGCGCGTGGCTCGCGTACTCGGCGCGCGCGTCGTTCAGCGTGCGGCAGAGCGCGGCGGCGAACTGCGCGTCGCCCATCGCCCATTCCTCCCCGGAGCCGGGCGGGAACAGCACAGCGACGTCGATGCCCTCTAGATCCATGTCCGGAATGCGCTTCTCGGGGTCGTACATCCCGGGCTGCATGTCGGGGCCGACCTCGAGCAGATCGTCTCCGAACACGGCGCCCTTCGAATCCGCGACGCGCATGCCGCCGCCGGGAAGGCCCTGATACTTCGCGCGCAGCGACGCGACCCAGGCGCGCATCGTCGGCGCGAAGCGATCCGGGATGCGGCGCCGCCAGCCGAGCGGCTCGCCGCCGTGTCCGTCCGCATCGATCACGTAGTGGCCGAAGCGTCCCAAGCTCAGCACCTCCCGGTCCGGACCGCTGGCGCCGCGCTCGCGAGCGACCCGCGGCCCGGAGGTCCCGCGGCCGATTTAATACCCGAGAAAGCTTGCGCGCAAGACAAATCTTGCGCGCGCGAAAGCTTTCTCGGGCAGCAGGTCTGGGAGATGCGCCCGGCTACGGGGCGGTTCCGAGGGGCCGCAGCACGCGCCCGGGCAGCGCGCGCGTCAGCTTGCCGCCGAGCACGATCGGCTCGCCGTTCACGATCGTCGCGTGCACGCCGGCCGGCAGCGCGACGTAGCGGGCCTCGCCGCCGGGCAGCTCGAATTCGCGCCGTTTGCTCGCGGGCCCGATCGCCGCGGGATCGAAGATCATCAGATCCGCCGCCCAGCCGGGCAGCAGCGCGCCGCGGCGGTCGAGGCCGATCAGCGCGGCCGGCACCGACGTGATCTGGCGAACGCCCTCTTCGAGCGAGAACGCGCCGCGCTCGCGCACCCAGAACGCGAGGAAGTAGCTCGACCAATCCGCGCCGTCGTCGCGATCGAGGTGCGCGCCGCCGTCGGAGACGCCGATCAGCATCGAGGGGTGCTGCATGCTTTCGCGCACCGAGCGCTCCCACGCCGTGCTGCGGTTCTCCCAGCGGAACTTCGCGCGCAGCCCGCACGCGAGCGCGATGTCGAGCATCGCGTCGGCGGGGGGCTTGCCGAGCTGCGCGGCGATCTCGGCGACGGACTTGCGCAGGAACGGGCGCCAGGTCGAGTCCGACGCTTCGTCGAGGAACGTCACGTCCCAGTGCGGCGGCGGCAGCGTCGAGCCCTTGTCGGGATCGCGGTTCGGATGCTCCACCGCGTCGCGGAGCAGCGCGCGCTCGCGCGGGTCGCGCAGCCGCGCGAGCCGCTCGTCCGCGGGCGCCTGCATCAGCGCGTGCCATGCGAACACGCCGGCGTAGAGCGACGAGCCGCGCTCGAAGTCGATCTCGCGATCGAACGGGTGATTGCGCAGCAGCGAGAGGATCGCGGCGCCGCGTTCGCCGGCTTCGCGCAGGAAGCGCTTCGCGTCGTCCCATCCGCCGCCCGGGACGTCGACCTTGTCGCGGCCGCCGAGCCCTTGAATCACGATCGGCAGCCGCGAGCTCGCGCCGAGCTCGATCAAAAGCTCCTCGTCGGCGGCGTCGAGCCCGCCGATCACGCTGCGCGGCAGGTACGAGATCGAGCCGCCGCCGCTCCGCCCGACTTCCTCCACCAGCGCGCGCAGCTCGCCATGCGACGCGAAGCGGCTCGGCACCGGGCCGCCGGAGCCGTCGACCTGCGTCGGCGCATGGGACGACGAGAAGCCCGCCGCGCCCGCGGCCATCGCCTCGCGCACGAGCACGCGCATCGCGGCGATCTCGTCGGCCGTCGCCTCGCGCTGGATCGCGGCCTCGCGTGCCAGCGCCTCGAGCTCCGCGTGCGAGGAGAGCCGGCTGGGCACGGGCCGGTCCGCCAGGTCCCAGTGCGTGGGCGCGTGCGTCGAGGAGAAGCCCGCCGCGCCCGCGGCCATCGCCTCGGCGAC